>NZ_JAFNOU010000017.1:0-2190 GCF_026536125.1 Gilliamella sp. B3783 | reverse complement strand
CTTTTACCTATCGCTTTCGCTTGTGCATTACAAGACACATTCTTTAAGTAATACGCCACTAACACCGTCCATTGCACCGGATTATATTCTTTCAAACTCAAAACAGCATTATCAACAACCTCTGCTTCTTGCTCTGTCAAATATTGGCGATAATCAAAATCTCGAGCCGCTCCAGCAACAACCGATGATTGTGATGGATATTCTGTTCCTATACGCTTAACAATGCGGGTATTTCGCCATGCCGTTAAAATATCTTTCGTCTCTTTCATTGTGACCTCTTCTTTATTCCACTATTTTTTATGCTGTTATTGGGTTCAAAATATTAATGAGTAACTTGTGTTATTCTTTATGCTGAGTTAAAACAAACTAATGAGCCTAAAATTATCAGGGCTATGCGTTGCTCTATCCTGACTACTACTTACTACTTATTAATAATTAATTATTAATTATTACTTAGAAAAAACATCGGAACTAAACAAGTTCATGCCCTTCTTATAAACCTTCGCAGTGTAGTGAGCTTAGGGCTATGTGCGTAATAACTCAGTAAAGAGTAAAACATCACTAAGACAAACCGCTAACGCCCCAGATAATTAAGTAAATTACACTACCCATTAGATTAAAATCATCAAAAGCACTGGGTTGACTGGGTACCTTATCGTTAAAGTTATTATTATTGTTATTATTTAATTTGATTTTGATAATTTTAATTATTAATAATGATAACCTATATTATCATTTAAAGCAATTATCATTATCGCTATTAATCATTGATATTTGATAACTTGGGTTATATACTGACCCGGTCGATAACCACGAGGTAATACTATGACCACTTTTACCGATAGAATAAATTGGGCATTACAAGCATCCGGCTTGTCTCAGCACCAATTAGCCGAGATAGTCAAAATTAGCCAACCCGCCATTCAAAAACTGGTTTCAGGTAAATCAAGCACATCTCGCAAAATTGTTGAAATTGCAACAGCTTTAAATGTTGACCTGTTATGGCTGACCCAAGGCGTTGGGAAACCTGACGTGGGCAAAAACCAAGCCAATGCAAAAATACTGGGAACTATCGATGACTGGGATAGTCAAACACCACTTGATAATGATGAGGTTGAAGTGCCATTTTATAAGGATGTACGGCTATCTGCCGGTGATGGATTTGCAGATGATATTGAAGATTATAATGGTTACAAGTTAAGACTGTCTCGTTCTACCATGCGCCGCTATGGCATTGATAAAGATTGTGCGGTCTGCTTAACAGTTTATGGTGACAGTATGGAGCCTGTTTTTCAAGATGGTGCCACCGTTGCTATTGACCAGGCCGATACCAGTATTCGTGATGGTAAAATTTATGCGATTAATCATGACGGGTTACTCCGAATCAAAATTCTGGAAAAACTACCCGGTAATCAAATCAAAATCAGAAGCTATAATCCAGGTTATGAGGACGAAATCATCTCACAAGATGAGATTACTATTTTAGGACGAGTCTGGTGGCAATCATCTATACTTAACTAAGAGCCCGATAATCAGACAAAAACATACCATATCAATCAACCAGCACAGGTTGGAATGATAACAATTGATAACACAGACTACTCCCCCGCCACAACAGCCCGTTATTGGGCTGAGACCGTTTCACCTCAATAATGTAGCGTTACCTTTAGCGATAACAAATAATAACCAAAAAACACAAATTAATAACTTTAATTATTGACACTGATGATAACATATATTATCATTACCACATCAAAACCAATCAAGTTAACAGCGTCATTAAACAAGACTACGAGTTATTTAATGTGTTAACAAGATTCAAGTAGCTAGCAGGGGCATATGAACATACTGCGGTTTTGATACATGTCACAGGCATGACGGTAAACTGCGGCTGATGGCAGTGTTAATTGCACATAACACAATTAATACTGCCATATCTTATCCTATCAGCACTCACGCACACTGTTGTTAGGAAAAGGACAGCGGGAAAGACTGCGAACAGACCACATCCTTCGCCCCAACATGTTGGGGCCTTTTTTAAGGAAATATCATGATTAATAGAGATTTTATTAATATTAAAACCAAAAACAGATTTGACAAAGATTATCAATTAACTAAACACGAAATCCGATTTATCTACTTTGCCAATCTAATATTAATCTTTATGGGATTGGTCGCCTTGTTAATTGC
>NZ_JAFNOU010000016.1:3296-4616 GCF_026536125.1 Gilliamella sp. B3783 | reverse complement strand
ACCAAGGCGACGATCTCTAGCTGGTCTGAGAGGATGACCAGCCACACTGGAACTGAGACACGGTCCAGACTCCTACGGGAGGCAGCAGTGGGGAATATTGCACAATGGGGGGAACCCTGATGCAGCCATGCCGCGTGTATGAAGAAGGCCTTCGGGTTGTAAAGTACTTTCGGTAGTGAGGAAGGTAGTGTATCTAATAGGTGCACTAATTGACGTTAATTACAGAAGAAGCACCGGCTAACTCCGTGCCAGCAGCCGCGGTAATACGGAGGGTGCGAGCGTTAATCGGAATGACTGGGCGTAAAGGGCATGTAGGCGGATAATTAAGTTAGGTGTGAAAGCCCTGGGCTCAACCTAGGAATTGCACTTAAAACTGGTTATCTGGAGTATTGTAGAGGAAGGTAGAATTCCACGTGTAGCGGTGAAATGCGTAGAGATGTGGAGGAATACCGGTGGCGAAGGCGGCCTTCTGGACAGATACTGACGCTGAGATGCGAAAGCGTGGGGAGCAAACAGGATTAGATACCCTGGTAGTCCACGCTGTAAACGATGTCGATTTGGAGTTTGTTGCCTAGAGTGATGGGCTCCGAAGCTAACGCGATAAATCGACCGCCTGGGGAGTACGGCCGCAAGGTTAAAACTCAAATGAATTGACGGGGGCCCGCACAAGCGGTGGAGCATGTGGTTTAATTCGATGCAACGCGAAGAACCTTACCTGGTCTTGACATCCACAGAATCTTGCAGAGATGCGAGAGTGCCTTCGGGAACTGTGAGACAGGTGCTGCATGGCTGTCGTCAGCTCGTGTTGTGAAATGTTGGGTTAAGTCCCGCAACGAGCGCAACCCTTATCCTTTGTTGCCAGCGATTCGGTCGGGAACTCAAAGGAGACTGCCGTTGATAAAGCGGAGGAAGGTGGGGACGACGTCAAGTCATCATGGCCCTTACGACCAGGGCTACACACGTGCTACAATGGCGTATACAAAGGGAGGCGACCTCGCGAGAGCAAGCGGACCTCAGAAAGTACGTCTAAGTCCGGATTGGAGTCTGCAACTCGACTCCATGAAGTCGGAATCGCTAGTAATCGTGAATCAGAATGTCACGGTGAATACGTTCCCGGGCCTTGTACACACCGCCCGTCACACCATGGGAGTGGGTTGCACCAGAAGTAGATAGCTTAACCTTCGGGAGGGCGTTTACCACGGTGTGGTCCATGACTGGGGTGAAGTCGTAACAAGGTAACCGTAGGGGAACCTGCGGTTGGATCACCTCCTTACGAAGCGCTCGTAAGTGTTCACACAGATTGTTTGTTTAGAAAGAGTC
>NZ_JAFNOU010000016.1:0-3200 GCF_026536125.1 Gilliamella sp. B3783 | reverse complement strand
CTATTATGTTTGTATTTACTTGAAAGAGTAAATAGAAAGATAACGCTCTTTAACAATTAGGAACAAGCTGAAAGAAACGAGTTCTCGTTTTTACGGAAGGCATTTGTATGTAAGTATGAATGTAATGAAGTAGAAAAGAGAAAAAAGCGTAATTAAAACCAAGACAACTGTGAGTTGTAAGGTTAAGAAATTAAGCGTACACGGTGGATGCCTAGGCAATCAGAGGCGATGAAGGACGTGTTAATCTGCGAAAAGCGACGGTGAGCCGATAAAAGGCGCTATAACCGTTGATGTCCGAATGGGGAAACCCAGTGCAGGCGACTGCACTATCACCTAATGAATACATAGTTAGGTGAGGCGAACCGGGAGAACTGAAACATCTAAGTACCCCGAGGAAAAGAAATCAACCGAGATTCCCAAAGTAGCGGCGAGCGAAATGGGAGCAGCCCAAGCGGGTAGCATAATGTATTAGTGGAAGCGTCTGGAAAGTCGCACGATAGAGGGTGAAAGTCCCGTACATGAAAGTGGATTATGTGGAAGCTTATAGAGTAGGGCGGGACACGTGATATCCTGTCTGAAGATGGGGGGACCATCCTCCAAGGCTAAATACTCCTGATTGACCGATAGTGAACCAGTACCGTGAGGGAAAGGCGAAAAGAACCCCGGGAGGGGAGTGAAATAGACCCTGAAACCGTGTACGTACAATCAGTGGGAGCATATACCGTTGGGTATGTGTGACTGCGTACCTTTTGTATAATGGGTCAGCGACTTATATTCTGTAGCAAGGTTAACCGAATAGGGGAGCCGAAGGGAAACCGAGTATTAACTGTGCGTTAAGTTGCAGGGTATAGACCCGAAACCCGGTGATCTAGCCATGGGCAGGTTGAAGGTTGGTTAACACTAACTGGAGGACCGAACCGACTAATGTTGAAAAATTAGCGGATGACCTGTGGCTGGGGGTGAAAGGCCAATCAAACCGGGAGATAGCTGGTTCTCCCCGAAAGCTATTTAGGTAGCGCCTCATGAGTAACTGTTGGGGGTAGAGCACTGTTTCGGCTAGGGGGCCATCCCGGCTTACCAACCCGATGCAAACTCCGAATACTGACAAGTTTAATCATGGGAGACACACGGCGGGTGCTAACGTTCGTCGTGAAGAGGGAAACAACCCAGACCGCCAGCTAAGGTCCCAAAGTCATAGTTAAGTGGGAAACGAAGTGGGAAGGCTTAGACAGCTAGGATGTTGGCTTAGAAGCAGCCATCATTTAAAGAAAGCGTAATAGCTCACTAGTCGAGTCGGCCTGCGCGGAAGATGTAACGGGGCTAAAACTATGCACCGAAGCTGCGGCAGTGCACGTAAGTGTATTGGGTAGGGGAGCGTTCTGTAAGCCGTCGAAGGTGTGTTGTGAGGCATGCTGGAGGTATCAGAAGTGCGAATGCTGACATAAGTAACGATAAAGCGGGTGAAAAGCCCGCTCGCCGGAAGACCAAGGGTTCCTGTCCAACGTTAATCGGGGCAGGGTGAGTCGACCCCTAAGGAGAGGCCGAAGGGCGTATCTGATGGGAAACGGGTTAATATTCCCGTACTGGCTATAACTGCGATGGGGGGACGAAGAAGGCTAGGTTTACCACCTATTGGATGGTGGGTTAAGCGTGTAGGGGTGTGATTAGGCAAATCCGGTCACTGAGACCCTGAGGCGTGATGACGAGCTACTAAGGTAGTGAAGTAATTGATGCCCTGCTTCCAGGAAAATCCTCTAAGCTTCAGGTTATAGTTAATCGTACCCGAAACCGACACAGGTGGTCAGGTAGAGAATACTCAGGCGCTTGAGAGAACTCGGGTGAAGGAACTAGGCAAAATGGTGCCGTAACTTCGGGAGAAGGCACGCTGATGTTAATTGAAGTCCCATGCGGATGGAGGTGAAATCAGTCGAAGATACCAGCTGGCTGCAACTGTTTAATAAAAACACAGCACTGTGCAAACACGAAAGTGGACGTATACGGTGTGACGCCTGCCCGGTGCTGGAAGGTTAATTGATGGGGTTATGCGTAAGCAGAAGCTCTTGATCGAAGCCCCAGTAAACGGCGGCCGTAACTATAACGGTCCTAAGGTAGCGAAATTCCTTGTCGGGTAAGTTCCGACCTGCACGAATGGCGTAATGATGGCCAGGCTGTCTCCACCCGAGACTCAGTGAAATTGAAATTGCCGTGAAGATGCGGTGTACCCGTGGCAAGACGGAAAGACCCCGTGAACCTTTACTATAGCTTGACAGTGAACATTGAGCCTTAATGTGTAGGATAGGTGGGAGACTAAGAAGTGTGTACGCCAGTATGCATGGAGTCGACCTTGAAATACCACCCTTTAATGTTTGATGTTCTAACCTATACTTCTGAATCGAGGTAAGGGACACTGTCTGGTGGGTAGTTTGACTGGGGCGGTCTCCTCCCAAAGAGTAACGGAGGAGCACGAAGGTTAGCTAATCCTGGTCGGACATCAGGAGGTTAGTGCAATGGCAAAAGCTAGCTTGACTGCGAGAGTGACGGCTCGAGCAGGTACGAAAGTAGGTCATAGTGATCCGGTGGTTCTGAATGGAAGGGCCATCGCTCAACGGATAAAAGGTACTCCGGGGATAACAGGCTGATACCGCCCAAGAGTTCATATCGACGGCGGTGTTTGGCACCTCGATGTCGGCTCATCACATCCTGGGGCTGAAGTAGGTCCCAAGGGTACGGCTGTTCGCCGTTTAAAGTGGTACGCGAGCTGGGTTTAGAACGTCGTGAGACAGTTCGGTCCCTATCTGCCATGGGCGTAGGAAAATTGAGAGGGTTTGCTTCTAGTACGAGAGGACCGAAGTGAACGCACCGCTGGTGTTCGGGTTGTGATGCCAATTGCATTGCCCGGTAGCTACGTGCGGAATAGATAAGTGCTGAAAGCATCTAAGCACGAAACTAGCCTCGAGATGAGTTTTCCCTGAAGAGATTCAGTAAGGTCCGTTTGAGACTAAGACGTAGATAGGTCAGGTGTGTAAGTGTAGTGATACATTGAGCTAACTGATACTAATGAACCGAGAGTCTTAACCTTACAACTCGGAGTTGTTTTGGATACGCGAAGTTGAGAGTAAGAAGTCATCGAAAGATGGTTAAAGATTGATAAAACAGTTTGTTCCGGATTGAGCGATTGATGAAGATATGTGATAATGTTC
>NZ_JAFNOU010000015.1:0-4744 GCF_026536125.1 Gilliamella sp. B3783 | reverse complement strand
ATTATCCATCAACGACCTTAGCCAATGTGGTCGTGACAAATAATTATTGGCACGATCCGGATGGTGATAAATTATTTACGATAACGGGTAATATGCAAATAAAGTGGGAAAATGCGGCAGGAGAAGATGTCACCAATTATGTCAAGTCGAATCCGAATAGTGAATTAGATGCGTGTAAATCGCCCTATAAATTAACACTCAGTGCTGATGCAGGTTCGTTAGCAACAAATTATGGGATCCCCTCAATAGGAAGCTTTACGGGAGGCAGCCATAGTTATTATCTTTACCCAAGTACGCCTAAAGTATGTTATGTACAACCAAATTTGTATCAAGGAAAAGGTATACAAGCAGGGGATGAGTATGAAGGAGGAAATTATGCAGGGCCTGTAACTCAGTGGGATCCAGATCGCGGTTTTAAACCGCAGGATCTAAAAAATCCATTATCGAACTTCCCAACAACCGGTACAAATAATTACTTTTTTAAAATGACAATTGCTGGATTAACTGCTGGTCAATTTATTTCTATAAATGGTGCTCAAATTATGCCTAGCTCTGGAAGTGGTGTAAATTTATCTATCACTGCTGAGAATAATAATATCAATGGTAATGTGGTAAGAGTAACGTTAAAAGGACCGACGTTAACATCAGCTAACAATAATTTTATTTCTTCAATATTTAAATTTTATGGGGATTCAGCTAAAAGTAAAATTATTTATCAATTCAATTTAAGCAGATGGTTTATTGTTAAACCTGGGATAAAAGGTGTGGATTATATAAATAATTATTCTGATGCTGTGCAATTTTGTCGAAATTTAGGATCAAATTATCGAATGCCTTCATTACAAGATTATACCAATGCTAACACATCTCAATATCATTTTAATTTAGGTGTGCCAGGACAAGGTAATGTTTATCAACGTAGTATTAGTTATAGGAATGGTAGTACTGGTAAATGGGTTGGTGGTTTTTTTAATGAATGGGGGGCGATTGCTGCAGGGACATGGATGGGAGATTCATATTATAGTGATAGTGGATGGGCTATAGGAAATTATTGGGTATCGGATGTTAATACTATAAACGGTGTTAAGTATAATTATAATATTTTTTCGGAATTTGGCGATATCGATCCGTTTGGAAATGGACGAGTAGCGTGTGTTACACCTTAAATAATATCACATTCAAAAAGTATTTTAGTTATAATAAATATAATTTTTTCAATTACTTGAAATGTAATTTTATTGATATATAACAGAAATTACTGGGTTAATTTGATTAAAATTCATAATCACTATTGATTAGATATAGGTGAAATGTAGTATGGATATAATTGATAAATTAGAGAAAAGTAATAGTCGCACTAGTATTTATTTTTTCAAGCAAGGAATATTTGCGCAGTTGTATGGCATGTCGCTTTATTTGGCTAGAATAGAGTTAAATCTTTTGGTGAAAGTATGCGGTGTTCGTCATAAAAAATGTGGTGGCGATCTTATTCTTAGAGGGGGGTTACCGGTTTCAACCTTAGAAAAACATTTTGGTCGTAGATTAATTCATCATGATTATGGTTATGAAATAAAGTTAACACATGAAATAGAGGATTTGACAGATTATAACAGTTGGTATCTCAAGCAAAAAAATTATCTACTAAAGAAAGAAGAAATCGAGCGAAATAATAAAACAGAGCTAGTAGAGGCTGAGAAAAACTTAGAAGTATCAGCTTTGAGCAGAAAGTTAGCAGCCAGCAGGCAGCTAACACTCAGCGAGCAAGAGTATTATTTTTTAATGAATTGGCGACAGGATAAATATCCATCATCAATAGAATCGGGTTTTATCCGAGGTTTGAAGGAAAAAATTTTATCACAGGGGCGAAGCCGTCTGAGATAAAATTTTTAGTATAAAAAACATGCATTTTTATTTTTTCAAATAATGTAAAATCTCAACACACTTTTTTGAGAGAAAGTTATTCACACAATAATGAAATAGCCGATATCAAGTCGGCTAAGTATCTAACCAATCAACAAGTTAATTTAATACCTGTGTAAAAATAGCTAGAAAAAATAACGTTGCTTTAGGATTAAGTAAGTTGCACAACAACCCTTGCATAAACGCGGATTTAGCGGACATTTGTTTGTCAATTAATTGTTGACTGACATAAGTAGAATTGGTCTTTTTTGCAAGTAATGCTTTAATGCCAAGCCATAATAAGTAAGCGGCGCCCGCATAGCGTAATACATTATACAGTAATGGCGTAGCAGCAATCAGTACTGCCACACCGGCTACACAATAACTCATATGGATTAATATTGCAGTGATGACTCCCAAACACGTCAACAGGGCTATTTTTCGGCTATAAGTTAAGCTGTTTTTCAAAATCAAAAAAAAGTCAGGGCCAGGCGAAATCATGCCAAGACAACTGATGGTTGACACTAAAAGTACGGTATCAAGAGTCATAATTATGCCTAATTCAACAGTTGAGCAGCTTGATTTAAACTAGCAATGCCCGATTTATTTTGTTCAATATACTGTTTTTTATCTAAATTTGGTTGAGTTAAATAATCGGTTAAAAATTTAACATTGCTGTTAATTTGAGCGCCATTTAAAATGAGCCTTGGTAAATCAATCTGATAAATGGTTTGATCAGGTGTTTTTTGTAAATCAACTGTTTGTGCGTTTGTGAGCAAATAAAGCTTACGTTCTTTTTCTGAAAGATGTTTTATCGTTGGGGTTGCAGAGCCCATCATTAAGTGATCGGGAAAGATATAAAACACGGTGTTTTCAAGTAGTCCTTGATCTTTTAACTGCTTAATAAACTGACCAACATTATAGTCTAACGAAGCAGCAACAAATGACATATTATCGTCTTTCGGTGCAATCACCGATCGCATTCGTTCGTCATAAAAACCATTTGGTGCATGCGTTGAAATGGTTGAAATAAATAGCGCGAAGGGTTTACCTGAGCTATGCAAACTCGTTACCTGTTTGTGGGCTATTTCTAATATATCTTTATCATATAAACCAAAAGGCGCATTAGGATATTGGCCAGCATAGTTTTTCTCAGAAACGACTTGCATGCCTAACAGCTCGGCTATGTGTCCAATACCCGCAAATTCAGGGCCAGCCATAACATAGCGCGTTTCATAGCCTGCTTGTTTGAGTACGTCACCCAAGCTGACTAATTGTGTTTTATTTGCGCTGGCCAGCGGCGATGTCGAATATTCACCAATTAAAAATGGCATGCCAGTCATATAAGTATACATTGAAGCTGTTGTCCAACTGCTACCAGGGCTCATTGGCATATTCGCAAAGAAGGTATAGTCTTGCCGTAGTTGGCGTAAATGTGGCGTAATATCAGTAAAATCAAAAAAACCTTGTTCAAACGATTCTAAAGATAGAACAATAATATTTTTACCTTTTTCACTAGTGATTTGTTGCTTATTTGGATAATTGTCCATGTTTAATGCGTGTAGTGCCTGCTCAAATGATCGTTTAGGTGCACAGGTCACTTGATAGATCTCGTATATTCGGCTAAATGGACCGTTTTGATAACTTAATGAGATAATTGCTATTACGCCAATTAATATTCGAATCGATAATCGACATTTATGTTGGCACAAATTAGCTAACTTTGTCAGCAAATATATCAATATAAAAAATACCGCAATCACAAGTACGGCTTGTAATTTAAAGATAAACAGCCCTTCAATAATATCATTAACATTTAAATTAACGTAAAACTGATAATCGATAAATCCACCACTAAAATAGATTGAGGTCAGTTCCATCACAATAAAAACGGTCATTAATACTATGATCAATAGTTGCCATTTTTTTTGTTTAAATAATGAAGCGAAAAGAATAGTTAGTAGCAAAAAAGGTAAAATAACAAGGGTAGATAAAGGCATAAAAACGTGTTACTCAGCAATTAACTTTGCCACAGTATATACGTATTCTTGAAAAAATAAAAAAGTAACCAAGGGTGGTATAACGAACATTATATTCCATTATTGTTGGCCACTCAGCATTGGCGGTTAAAGTTATTAAAAAAAATTAATAATCTCTTTTTTATTTTTTTGATATTAAATTAATAGGTTAATAAAAAAAACGATAATATGAAGAATTTCACTGTTTTGTTGCTATTGGTTTTTTTACTTACTTCTGTTATCAAAGATTCTGACTATTATGCGTGACCTATAAATTTGAGAAATATGTGGATGAAGATAACATTGTCTATTAGAGGTTAGATGTATCGAAAACTAAAATAACTTAACTTGTTTTTGAATAAATAAAAAAAGATTATATAAACACAGTTATCATTCTGTTATTTTCTGAAAATAAAATAAAGCTTATGAAGTGATTGCTACTGGTAAAGCATCTTTCCGATCTATACAGTTTAATTTAAGCAATAAGATCGATAACGATACGGTATGTATTCACTTTTTAAATAAACAGCAAACCTACAAATTATTATCAGCTATCATTAAAGTAGACTTTACAATTATTAACTATTTTATCATTTATGAGTTTGATTGTTTTTTTTATACTCGGTCAGTCAATATTATGACTGGCATACAGTATTTGTTCAAAATTTAGTATAAAAGAACAATGGATTATTTAAAAAGGATTAAAAATATGTTAAAATACAGTTGTTTACGGGGCCAGCCAGCCAGCCAGCCAGCCAGCCAGCCAGCCAGCCAGCCAGCCAGCCAGCCAGCCAGCCAGCCAGCCAGCCAGCCAGCCAGCCAGCCAG
>NZ_JAFNOU010000014.1:0-43314 GCF_026536125.1 Gilliamella sp. B3783 | reverse complement strand
TTAAAGTTGTTTTACCATGGTCAACGTGGCCGATTGTACCAACGTTAACGTGGGGTTTTGTACGTTCAAATTTTTCTTTAGACATCTTAATGTTCCTTTATTTAACCACTTCCCTAATTCAATAGGGAAGTGTTACTTTATTTATATAAATAATTATTTCGCTTTACGAGCTTCAATAATTGCGGTTGCAATATTTGTTGGTGCTTCATTGTACTTCAAGAACTCCATTGAGTAAGAAGCACGACCTTGTGTTTGTGAACGAAGGTCTGTTGCATAACCAAACATTTCTGAAAGTGGAACTTGTGCTTTAACTGTTTTACCAGTTGCAGTATCTTCCATACCTTCGATCATACCACGACGACGGTTTAAGTCACCGATAACGTCACCCATATAATCTTCAGGGGTTTCAACTTCTACTTTCATAATCGGTTCTAAAAGCACAGGTTTAGCTTTCATGAAGCCTTCTTTAAATGCCATTGAACCGGCAATTTTAAATGCCATTTCTGATGAGTCGACATCATGGTAAGAACCATCAAAGATAGTGACTTCAACATCAACAATTGGGTAACCAGCAAGAACACCGTTTTTCATTTGTTCTTGACAGCCTTTATCAACTGCTGGGATGTATTCTTTAGGAACCACACCACCAACAATTTCGTTGTTGAATTTGTAGCCTTCGCCACCCGCTTCCAATGGTTTGATTTTTAACCATACATGACCATATTGACCACGACCACCAGACTGACGAACAAATTTACCTTCTTGTTCAACTTCATTGCGAATTGTTTCACGGTAAGCAACTTGTGGTTTACCAACATTTGCTTCCACTTTAAATTCACGTTTCATACGGTCAACGATGATTTCTAAGTGTAGTTCACCCATACCAGAAATAATGGTTTGACCTGATTCTTCATCAGTGTGTACACGGAATGAAGGATCTTCTTGTGCTAGTCGACCTAAAGCAAGACCCATTTTTTCTTGGTCAGCTTTAGTTTTTGGTTCTACTGCAACAGAAATAACGGGTTCAGGGAACTCCATTCTTTCAAGAATGATAGGTGCGCTTTCAGCACATAGTGTATCACCTGTTGTTACATCTTTAAGACCGATTGCCGCAGCGATGTCACCAGCGCGAACTTCTTTGATTTCTTCACGTTTGTTAGCGTGCATCTGAACGATACGACCAAAGCGTTCTTTTTTATCTTTAACAGAGTTAAGAACAGTATCACCAGAGTTAACCACACCAGAGTAAACACGGAAGAATGTTAAGTTACCAACAAATGGGTCAGTTGCAATTTTAAATGCTAATGATGAGAATGGTTCATCATCACTTGAATGACGTTCTGCTGGTTCACCATCTGGTAATTCACCTTTAATCGCTGGAACATCAGTCGGTGCTGGTAAATATTCAACAACTGCATCAAGCATGAATTGAACACCTTTATTTTTAAAGGCACTACCACAAGTTACTAAGATGATTTCATTAGCAAGTACGCGTTCACGTAATGCTTTTTTCACTTCTTCTTCAGTTAACTCTTCACCACCAAGGTATTTTTCCATTAACTCTTCGTTTGCTTCAGCTGCAGCTTCCATTAAGTTAGCACGCCATTCTTCGACTTGCTCAACCATGTCAGCAGGCACATCTTCATAAGTAAATGTTACGCCTTGATCAGCATCGTTCCAGTTAATTGCTTTACGTTTAAGTAAATCAACTACACCAGTAAATCCTTCTTCAGCACCGATTGGTAATACTAATGGAACAGGTACTGCTGCTAAACGTGTTTTGATTTGTTCTACAACACGTAAAAAGTTAGCACCCATACGGTCCATTTTGTTTACAAATGCGATACGTGGAACTTTATATTTGTTTGCTTGGCGCCATACTGTTTCTGATTGAGGTTGAACACCACCAACCGCACAGTAAACCATAACTGCACCATCAAGTACACGCATAGAACGTTCAACTTCGATTGTGAAGTCAACGTGTCCCGGGGTGTCGATGATATTGATACGGTGTGGTTCAAATTGTTGTCCCATACCAGACCAGAATGCAGTGGTCGCCGCTGACGTGATAGTAATACCACGTTCTTGTTCTTGTTCCATCCAGTCCATGGTAGCTGCGCCATCATGAACTTCACCAATTTTATGACTTACACCAGTGTAAAACAAAATACGTTCAGTTGTTGTCGTTTTACCTGCGTCAATGTGTGCACTGATACCGATATTGCGGTAGCGTGCTATAGGGGTTGTACGAGCCATATTAATCC
This sequence comes from Gilliamella sp. B3783, assembly GCF_026536125.1. Classification (NCBI taxonomy): domain Bacteria; kingdom Pseudomonadati; phylum Pseudomonadota; class Gammaproteobacteria; order Orbales; family Orbaceae; genus Gilliamella; species Gilliamella sp. B3783. The sequence continues at coordinate 41,050 of NZ_JAFNOU010000014.1, read as the reverse complement.
TCTATTTAGAATCGTTTGCTTAATAAAATATCATTTAGGTGGACTGACAGTAGATATGTGCTGTCAGTCTATTTTCAAGCCACTTAATATAAGTGGTTGATTACCAACGATAGTGTGCAAACGCTCTATTAGCCTCAGCCATACGATGAACATCTTCACGTTTTTTCACAGCGGTACCTTTGTTTTCAAAAGCATCCATAAGTTCATTCGCTAGGCGTAAAGCCATTGATTTATCGCCACGTTTACGTGCAGCATCTACAATCCAACGCATTGCAAGTGCATTTCGACGAACAGGACGCACTTCAACAGGAACTTGGTATGTAGAACCACCAACGCGACGAGACTTAACTTCTACAGTTGGTCTTACGTTATCTAGTGCAACTTCGAAAGCTGCTAAGTGGTCTTTTCCACTACGCTCAGCTAATTTATCAAGAGCTGAATATACGATTGATTCTGCGATAGATTTTTTACCATCTACCATTAAAATATTGACAAATTTTGCCAGTAAATCTGAACCGAATTTCGGATCAGGTAAAATTTTTCTTTGACCGACAACATGACGACGTGGCATTGGAATACTCCGTTTATATGTTATAAATTTTCAGGTTTACCCAAAACTCAAATGAGTTAAATGGAATTTTATAGTTTGGCCTTACTTAACGGAGTACCATTAAGCTTTAGGTCGTTTTACACCGTATTTAGAACGGCTTTGTTTGCGATCTTTAACACCTGCGCAGTCTAATGCACCGCGAACAGTATGATAACGAACACCAGGTAAATCTTTAACACGACCACCGCGGATTAAAATCACGCTATGTTCTTGTAAGTTATGACCTTCACCACCGATATAAGAAGTCACTTCAAAACCGTTGGTTAAACGTACACGGCATACTTTACGTAATGCTGAGTTAGGTTTTTTCGGTGTAGTTGTGTAAACACGTGTACAAACACCGCGTTTTTGCGGGCATGCTTCAAGGGCAGGAACGTTACTTTTCGCTTCCTTTAGGGCTCTTGGTTTGCGTACCAGCTGATTAATTGTTGCCATTAATAAGCTCCTGATTAATTAAAATAAATTTAAAATTGCATTTTAGATACGTAATTAATAACTGTAGACCAAAACCTATGTATATAAGTTTTGGGTCGCAAGATTCTAGACCCCAACAGGCATAATGTCAAGTATTACCACAAGTTGTTTGTCGGGTTTAACACATATTTAATATCAATATCAGTTAGGTATAGTTGAGTATCATCGGTAGGCGAATTATTTTTATCTTAGTAAGATTTTTAGCTACTAAAATAGTCTTTATTATACAGTTAGTTGTAATTGATAGTTTGAGTTTAGGTACACTTGTATTTTATGTGTAATTATTAACATAGTTTTATCGATAAAGATTAAAATTATATTAATCAAATTTTTGCATTAAAAAATGGTAATATTATACTGGATCTTGAATTTACCCTGTATCAAATAACATCGATGAAAAGCGAATCTTACAAAGTTGTTTTACTCTTTAATGCAAACAATATTTATGACCGCCAAATATTAAAGGGCATAGGCGATTATTTGAAATTACATAATATTCATTGGAATATTTATATTTCAGAAACCCTGCGTTATGATGCAAAAGCCGCTTTTCATTTTGATTGTGATGGGATTATTGCCAATTTTGATGATCCGGATATTGAAGATTTGCTGGCTAAAGAAACCATTCCTATTATTGGTGTTGGCAGCTCTTACCATGATCACGTAAGCTATCCAAACGTACCTTATGTGGCAGCTGATAATTATGCCATTATCGAAAGTGCGTTTAATCATCTATGCGAAAAAGGCATCTATCAATTTGCTTTTTATAGTATACCAACAACGCGATATTGCCGCTGGGCAGCAGTAAGAGAAAAAATATTTGAGCAGATCTTAGCGCAAAAAGGCTACCAAGGGGTTATATATCAAGGTATGACCACCTCGCTGGATAATTGGCAAGAAAGCCTAGATAAACTGTCTAAATGGTTACTCACTTTACCGATTAATACAGGCATTATTGCAGTCAATGACGCCAGGGCGCATCATATTTTGCAAGCTTGTGATAGGGTGGGAATAAAAATACCTGAACAGTTATGTTTGATTGGGATTGATAATGAAGAAGTGATCAATAATTTGTCGATGGTGTCGTTATCGACTGTCAAGCAAGGGACTGAAGAGATGGGATTTAATGCGGCAAGTTTATTAAATAAACAGTTCGCAAAAGGCAAAATTTCAACAGAACCACTCCTTATAGCACCTAAAAAAATTATTGCTCGGCGCTCAACTGATTACCGATCAATACAAGATCCATATGTAATTCAAGCTATGCACTATATCCGCGATTATGCTTGTAAAGGAATTAAAGTTGAGCAAGTTATTTCTGAAATGCAAATATCTCGATCAAACTTAGAACTTCGTTTTAAAGCGTCATTAGGTAAAACAATTCATTGTGTCATTCATGAAGAAAAGTTTAATCGAGCCAAATACCTATTAATTGAATCTTCACTGTCGATTCAAATGATTTCTGAGCAGTGTGGTTACCCCTCTGTACAATACTTTTATTTTTTATTCAAAAAGCTTTATGGAATGACACCTAAAGATTATAGAAATAAGTATGCTGTCAATAAAACTTCATCATGATATCGCGTTAATAAAAATTAGGTTGTATCACTTTATCACCAGAAAAAAATTGCTTGTTACTGACAAAATTTTTCTGGTGTGAATAGACTATTTTTTAACTGAACCAATCGATAATATAGCTATACCCCCCATTGTTGCAAATATCAATGAAACGATAAAAATTGCAGAAAAGCCAAATACTGAAATAACAAAAGCAGCAATAATTGGCGCTAGTGCTTGGGTAATAGTATTGCCTAGATTGTAAATACCTAAAAAGAATGCTATGCGATTTTTATCGGGAATCACTTTTAAATTTAATAAATTGTCGAGTGAATTCCAGATCCCCATACCAATACCAGCAGTGAAGGCATAAATAAGGACACCATTTAGGTTTGGATAAATAAATAAGCTTATTGCACCAATACCTAAAAAGATGGTGGATAGTCCAACAGGTAGTTTTAGAATTTTTAATTTATCGGAGATTGGTCCTGCAATGAACCCCATTAAAATGCCTAATATAAGCATAATCAAATTAATTAGCTGAATTGAATTTTGGGTTGCTTGCGCATCATGGTGGATAAAATCGGTCATGATATATAATAAGTAACCTGCAATAGTAAAATTACTGACACCTTGAAAGAGTTTACCAATTAGCGCTAAGTAGTAGTCTCGTCCAATTGACCACTTAGGGAAAATTGTTAACGCACCACTAAAACTATTTTGCTTTCTGATTGCACGATGGGTGGTTGCTTGATTTAGATTAGCTGGCTCTCGCACTATGATGACAGCAATTAATATACCAATAAATGCCAGCACACCAAAGATAACAAAGCCAGACCGGAAATTACCTAAAAACATTGCAGCAATAATGGTAAAGCCATTATTACCAAGTGCCATTCCCAGCCCACCATAGGCACTCGATGCGGTGCCTTTTCTATCGTCAGCGGCAAAATCTATCCAAGCCACCATGGGCGCAACAATAAAATTCAATGCGATTTGACCAAATAACCAACAGCCCAGTAAAAAAGGTATGCTATCAGCCGTTGACGCTAATATCATAGCAAGCATGAAAGCGATGCCACCACAAATTATCCAAGGTGAGCGATTACCAAATTTTGAGCGTGTTCGATCTGATAAATAGCCTGCAAGCATATTGGATATTGCCGCAATCACCATACCGCAGGCAGAAAATAGGGCTAATAGATGGATCTTGTTGGCTTCATCAATTTGTTGAATTAATGCCGGTAAAAAGAGACTTGATGCAGCAATATATGGACCTAACCACGATGCAGGACCAATGATTAGCCCAGGGATAAGTCGAGTTAATGGAATCGTTATTTTCATAATATATCGCCTTAAATCTCAATCATTATTTATTACATAGTAATAGTCAAAGTCAGCATAAGATTGATGCTGATAGCTATCGACAGAGGCAATAAAATTAAATAAGCCAGTAAATCCACCTATTTCACCCGGCTCGCCATTAACGCCTTCATCAGATAAGTAAAGGACATCCAAATTACTCATGAAAGATAGCCAAGCGTTATCGCGTTTGTAAAATAGTTCAATAATACCTTGTTGATAGACTATTTTGAGTTCAACAACACCATGAGGTATAGCAACACGGTGATTGGTGAACTCGATTCGAACGCCTAACTTTGCTTGTAGAAGGCTAAGAACGGTAGTTTTTAGTTGTTCGCTATAGGTTAAGTGAAAGTAAATCCAATTATTGGCATCATAGTAAAGCCCAACGCCTGCCGTTTGTGAATAATGCTCGGGCTGGAATTCGACTTTGGTTTGAACGTGATAATTAAACGATGTGGTCCTTGTTGCCATGATAGCCGGATTAACTTGAGAAAATAGCGAATTTTGCCCATATATTCTGAGATGACTTGTGCGTTCATAGCTATTGACCCAATTAGTGGTTTGATTTCTATAAGGTGTCATAAAACGTAATGAATATGATCCATCAAACTCATCAATCACATCGTGATTGAGTGGCTTACCAAGTGGTAGTTCAGAGTCGAAATCCATTTTAGCTAAATTAGAACCATCAGCCATGACTAACCAACCGTCGTCAGTCCACTGCATTTTTTGGATTGAAGTTTCGCGTCCAAGTGGATTTAGTAATGTGTTTTTTATCGGTCTGGACATCAGATGAGCAATGTACCAATCGCCATTTTGTGTCTCAACTAGTGAACCATGTCCAGCTTTTTGCATGATTGAGTTAGGATTATACATTTCAAAATGACCCGCATCAGGATCGCCCAATGAAAATAGATGATTAGGCGAAGATGTCACAATGGGTTCTAATGATGGATGAGGTTGGTAAGGGCCAAAAATAGTTTTACTACGCCCAATTTCAATGCCATGTGCATAACCGGTCCCTCCAGCTGCGATTAACAGATAATAATAATCCTGTTTTTTATAAAGTTGTGGTGCTTCGGCGCAGCCTCGTGTGGTGAAACCTTGTGTAAGGCGAACCCAAGGGCTTACTAATTTTTTATGGTCTAAATCGATTTCGGCTATTACGATATGACCCGGTGCTTGATAACCTTGACGTGTTTCCCATTCTAAAATGGTTAAATAATGTTTACCATCCTCATCATGAAACAGTGCAGGATCAAAACCTATTGAGGTGATGTAGATAGGTGCAGACCAAGGACCCTGAATATTATCGGCACACGTTACATAGGTATCGGCATTAAATTCTCGTCCGGCCATATTGATCATGTGAGAGTAAATAAGCCAATATTTTTTGGTGATGCCATCGTACGATAAATGTGGGGCCCATATTCCTGCTGGTGTATGTGTTCCTGATAAATTAATTTCTCCTTGTTTAAACACATAGTCAATAAGTTGCCAATTGGCTAAATCAGTTGATTTAAAAATTTGTATCGCTGGTAGCCAATGAAAAGTCGAGGTTACAAGGTAATAAATATCATCGACACGAATAATCGATGGGTCGGGTGACATACCGGGTATAACGGGATTATTTATTTTTAGCATGTTATTTTTCTCTTATCGTTAAATTATTGATACTAAATGAAAAATATAAGTTGCATAACAGATAAATTAAAACGTGCTTTTCAATATAATTTATCTCTGTTTATTTTGTTATTATCAAATTTGGTTTTAAATTTATGAAATTTGGTTTATGAGATATTTGTCACAATCTGAAAAATATAAAAAAATTGGCAGGTAAATTAAGATTTTTAATTCTAAAAAAGATTTGTTTAGCACAGGTGGTGTGTAACAATCGCCAACCAAGTTGGCAGTAGTTTATTGACACAATAATGTTATGTTAACGCCTTTTTATTGGGAAGAGCGATTTACTTAGGTATTGATATGATTGGTTTTCGATAGTGAAAATAAAGGGGGAAGATAACGTGATTCCTTCCCCTTTGATGAATCATTAACACATGAGTGGTTTTAGTTGCTGATAAATCTGTCTAAAAATAGCGCGTTGTTGTTGATATAACTGATAATTGTCACGATTCGGTTGATGCAGTTGAATTACTTTTGGTGAAGGTAATAATTCGTTTATAGGGGTATCTGGATGGCAAGCAATTTGGGCTAGTTTAGCTGCCCCTAATGCTGGGCCGACTTCACCGCCTTCACAATATTCAATAGGATAACCAGAAATATCACAGATTAATTGTCGCCAGTAGGCACTTTTTGCCCCGCCACCAATTACCATTATTTTATCGGGCGAAATGCCGGTTTTCGCAACGACATCGATACCGTCAGCCAGTGCGTAACTGACACCTAACAATATGGCTTTAGCTAAGTCTACTTTGTTGTGCTGATTAGTTAAGCCAAAAAATACGCCTTTCGCTTCAGGATTATTATGTGGCGTTCTTTCGCCAGATAAATAAGGTAAAAATTGGACGGGAGGTTTAGCATCAGTTTGATCGGTTTGAATTAATGAAATTAGCGTAGGTACATCTTTGATTGATAATAATTGGCAGCCCCAATCAAGGCAAGATGCACAGCTTAACATTACGGACATAAGATGCCAACGATCTGGTAATGCATGACAAAAACTGTGAATGGCCTGTTCTGGTTGACTAACAAAATGATCTGTGACAGCAAAGTAGACGCCCGAGGTGCCAAGTGATAACATCGCTTGCCCTGATTGATAGAGCCCAACACCAATTGCGCCAGCTGCATTATCACCGCCACCAGCAACCACCGGAATGGTATTTATTCCCCAGCTTTTTGCAACTTTATCGTTGACATAACCGGTGATTTGATTACCTTCAAATAGCGTCGGCATATGATGCCTGCTTAGTCCGCAAGCGGCTAATAGATCATCATTCCAATCACGTTTTTCAACATCTAACCACATGGTACCGGCTGAATCTGACATGTCTGATGCCAATTGTCCGGTAATGTTAAGACGTAAATAATCTTTAGGCAGGAGTACTTTATCGATTTTGGCAAAAATGTCTGGCTCATGATTTTTAACCCATTTGATTTTAGGCGCAGTAAAGCCAGCCATCATTAAATTACCGGTAATTTTTCTTGAATTCGGGACTTGCTGTTCTAATTGATGACACTCGGCATCGCAGCGGCCATCATTCCATAAGATGGCTGGTCTTAAAATTTGCAATTGTTTATCTAATAATACTGCGCCATGCATTTGCCCACTTAAACCAATCGCTTTAACGTGTTGTAAATCATGCAGTGAACCAAGCTCATGCATTGCTATATTAGTCGCTTGCCACCATTGATTTGGATCTTGTTCTGACCAAAGCGGAAAAGGGCGAGACACGCTAAGAGGTTGTGTTGTCGATGCGATAATGTTTTGCTGTTCATCCATAAGAATGACTTTTATACCGGAAGTACCTAAATCAATACCAATATACATATATTTCTCCACTACAATGTTTATTAAGGCTACGGGTTTGTAGCCCTAATAAACTTATGTTGCCTAACGATTAGCCAAAAATGAACTTATTGACTAAGTTTTCAAGTTTTTCTTGCTCACCACTACGTGTTTTTGGTTGTAATTTATGTTTTAGACTATACTCTGCAATTTGTTGTAATGACATTTTTCCCTGTAATATATCGTTACCCAGTTGTTTATCCCAACCGGCATAACGATTGGTAACACATTGGTTTAATATTTGGCTTTCGAGCATTTTTGCCGCATTTTTTAATGATAACGCCATAGTATCAATGGCACCAATATGACCATAAAAGACATCGTACTTATCAACGCTTTGACGACGAATTTTGGCGTCAAAATTTAGCCCACCTGTTTTAAAGCCACCGCTTTTTAGGATTTCATACATGACAAGAGTATTTTCTTCGACACTATTTGGAAATTGATCGGTATCCCAACCTAATTGCGGATCGCCTCGATTGGCATCAAGCGAACCAAAAATATCAAGAGAGATAGCTGAGGCAACTTCATGTTGAAAAGAGTGACCAGCAAGAGTGGCATGATTAGCTTCGATGTTAACTTTTATCTCGTTTTCTAGTCCAAATTGTTTTAAGAAGCCATAAATAGTGGCAACATCATAATCATACTGATGTTTGGTGGGCTCTTGAGGTTTAGGTTCGATTAGTAACGCACCTTTGAAGCCAATTTTATGTTTGTTTTCAACAACCAATTGCATAAATTTACCCAGTTGTTGTCTTTCTTTACGCAGATCGGTATTTAAAAGTGTTTCATAGCCTTCACGACCTCCCCATAGCACATAATTTTGTCCACCAAGTTTATGTGTGGCATTCATCGCATGGACAACTTGCGTTGCAGCACAAGCAAAAACTTCTGGATCAGGATTAGTTGCTGCACCCGCTGCATATTTCGGATTAGTGAAACAATTTGCTGTACCCCAAAGTAGGTTAACGCCCGTTTGTTGTTGTTTTTCTAGCAAAATGTCAGTCATCGTGGATAAATTATTGATGTATTCTTGAATTGAACTCCCCTCAGGTGAAACATCCACGTCATGAAAAGCATAAAAAGGAACATTCATTTTGTAGAAAAACTCAAAAGCAATCTCGGCTTTTGCTTTAGCATTGATTAAAGGATCACTACTTTTTTGCCAAGGATAATCAAACGAACCAGAACCAAACATATCGGTACCTGCCCAACAAAATGTATGCCAATAGCAGATTGAAAAACGTAAATGTTCAGCCATTGTTTTACCTAAAATTATCTGGTTTGGATCATAATGTCGAAATGCAAAAGGATTATCTGATTGTGTTCCTTCATAGTTGATTCTATCTATTTTGTCGTAATATTGATTCATAATATTCCTCTAAATGATGCCTAATAAGTTAATGAGAAAGTTATCTTTGCTTGTTTTAATTTAGTGTTAAGCACAGTTGTGTTAATACGTTGTAATCAATATGCATTAAATTTGAAACTAACGACAATTATTAAATTTTGTAATTATTTTATGTTTTTTTATTTTTGTGATGCAGATCAAACTCTATAAGCACGTCTAGTGACATGTTTGGTAATGAATGATTTTTTTGACTGAATAATGCGGATTTTTGAAGATTAGCTGGTTGGTAAGTAACTAAGCTATTACTACGGTGTTAATCGTAGCAATAGCTGTTTAAATTAGTGATGATCAATAAAGATAAATTTTAATGCGAACAATAATGCAAAAATAATTACACAAAGATTGAGTTCTTTAAATTTACCTGTACAGGTTTTTAATACCACATAGGAGATAAAACCAAGCGCAACACCTTCAGTAATTGCAAAGGCAAAAGGCATCATCAAAGCGGTAATAAATGCAGGCGTTGCATCGGTTAAATCAGACCAGTTAACTTTGACTAAACTTGAAACCATTAAAATACCGACAAATATGAGTGCGCCAGATGTGGCATAACTTGGTACTAAATGTGCAAGCGGTGATAAAAAGGTCATCAGTAAGAATAAGATTCCAACCACAACAGCTGTTAAGCCAGTCCGTCCACCAACCGAAATACCCGCAGAACTTTCAATATAAGTTAATACAGATGATGTACCAAATAATCCGCCTAGAGATGAGCTAAAGCTATCGATTAATAGTGCTTGACGCATTTTAGGAAAGCGTCCTTTTTCGTCCGAAATGCCTGCTTTGTCGGTTAAGGCTAAAATTGTGCCTGATGAATCAAATAAGCTAACAATCATCACTGAAAAAATCACACCCATAATACCAATGTTGAATGAGCCAGCAAGATCGACATGACCAACAACTGGTGCGACGCTCGGTGGCACTGCCGCTACACCTTGATACGTAATATTAGGATCAAGCCATAACGCCAGTAGGGTGACTACAAATATTGAAATTAAAACCGCTGCATGGAAATTGCGCGCTGCTAAAATAATAATAATAAAAAAACCAAGAGAGCCTAATAAGACTTTGAGTGATAAGATATTGCCCATGGTTAAGAGTGTTGCCGGTGAACTCACGACTATGCCCATATTTTGGAAGCCCATAAAGGCAATAAATAGTCCAATACCTGCGCTAATTCCTACTCGTAAACATTGTGGAATATGCTCAATTAACCAATGACGTACTTTAAACAGTGATAAAGCAAAAAAGACTAAAGAACCCCAAAATATCGCGCCCATGCCAATTTGCCAGGAATAGCCCATTGCGCCGCAAATCCCATAAGCAAAAAAAACGTTAAGTCCCATCGCGGGGGCTAATGCGATTGGTAAATTGGCAAATAAACCCATTAAAATAGTGGCAACAGCTGTCACCACACAGGTGAGAACAAATACCGCAGAAGTATCCATGCCGGTTGCAGATAAGATAGACGGGTTAACAAAGATGATATAAACCATAGTAAGAAAGGTGGTACAACCAGCAATGATTTCGGTGCCAATGGTGGTTTTTTTCTCTCTCAATTGAAATACTTTTTCGAATATTGAATTCATAAGTTAAGGCCTAATTTTGATTGATAATAGTCAATGTGCATTTAGTGTGTTTTTGCTGTGTTTATCTAAAATTTTTGTAAGCCAAAAATAGAAAAGATGCGAAGTATTCGCTCCACATCTTACAATAAACAGAGTTTTTACTGCGTTATTATTGCCAGTTATTTATTTAGGTCAAGTGTTATTCTATCGGACTACCATTTCCTGCAGCAAGATTAGCATTTACCGGAATATCTATTTTAACTTTTAAATTATTGTTAGTATTTGAAGTTTCCATATCAATCGACATGGTTTGACTAACTTGATAGTGATTATTTGTTTCATGTTCTTTATCAATATTAAGAAACTGTAAAAGGTGATTTGCAATCTCTTCTTCACCGGTAACAACTTTGGTTGCACCATGTTCTTCAATATATTCGATTTCATCTTCGTAAAATGCTCGCACATAAATTTCTAAATCAGGATTCACCGTTTTTGCCTGTTGCGATATTTCTGCTGATTTATAGCCATTTGGCGAGGTAATAATTAACCATTTGGCTGATTTGATATGAGCAAAATTGAGGATCCCCGGCTTTATTGCATTACCAAATACCGCAATTAATCCATCATGGCGAATTTTTTCAACTAAAGTTAGTGACGGCTCGATCACAATAAACGGCACGTGATGGGCAATTAATTTTTCGGCAATCATACTACCTAATCTATCATAGCCAATTAAAATAGCATGGTTTTTAACCTCGGGTATTTGTTGGTTAATTTCAATAATGGGATCAATCATTCTATCAACAATGTTTTCAGTGCGTGATAAGTAGTATTCGAGCAAATTAAATATGAAGGGATTTAGCACAATAGATATGATAGAACCAGCTAAAATTAGGCTATGCGCTTCATCAGGAAAGATCTGTAAAGTGATACCTAATGCCGCAAGAATATAAGCAAACTCACCAATTTGCGCCAGACTTGCTGAAATAGTTAAAGCGGTGCGTTTAGAATAACCAAATAATCTGACTATCAAATATGCAGCAAGTGATTTGCCTAAAATGATTATTACAATAACCGACAATACGGCAATAGGATGAATCAGTAATATTTGGGGTTTGAATAACATTCCAACTGAAACAAAAAATAGTACGGCAAAGGCATCTTTTAATGGCAAGATATTTTTAGCGGCCCGATGGCTGAGATCTGATTCAGTTAATACCATTCCGGCAAAAAAAGCGCCCAATGCAAATGAAGCGCCAAACAGTTGTACTGCTGCTAAAGCAATACCTAAAGCAATAGCAAGTACGGTTAGTGTGAACAGCTCTTCAGAACCTGTTGCGGCACTTTTGGCTAATAGCCAAGGAATTGTTCGTCGACCAATTACAATCATGATAGCGATAAAAAGAATTACAAGACCTATAGTTTTGGCGACTTCTTTGACAATATCGATTGTATTATAGTTATCGCTATCACTAAACATGGTAGCAATCGCCGGTAGCAATACTAACGTTAACACCATGACCAAATCTTCCACAATTAGCCATCCCACTGCAATTTTACCGCGACGACTCTCTATCAGATTTCGATCTTCTAGGGCTCTGAGTAATACAACTGTACTTGCAGTAGATAAGCACAGCCCAAACACTAATCCCGTTAAAATCGGCCATCCAATCAAGCTAGACATGCCCATTCCAAGTAATGTGGCAACGGTAATTTGAACAATTGCACCGGGAATAGCAATGTTTTTTACTTGCATAAGATCTTTTAATGAAAAGTGTAACCCTACACCAAACATTAATAAAATAATGCCAATTTCTGCTAGTTCTTGCACAATTGATGTATCTGCAACAAATCCAGGTGTTGTGGGGCCAACAATAATACCGGCAATAAGATAACCGACTAGCGGGGAAATACGTAAACGATTAGCGAGTAATCCAAGTAGGGTGGCAAGTACAATGCCGCCGATGATGGCAATGAGTAAAGGCCCGGTGTCATGCATGTATACCTCCTAGCTTTGTAAAGGGTGAGTTTGAAAGTATGGAGTGTGTTAATGTTAACATAACATGATGATTTTTTGAATTAATAGATACAGTTATTCACCAATCACTGTAACAGGTAAATAGTTTGGTTTAAGCTTTATTTACTGTTCTTTGATAGGAATACTTGCTCTCAAATAAAATCGGCAATTTAACTATTTTATGCTTTAAGTCGGACAGTTAAACGATGTAGCTTTGATTGGATAAACAAACGGCGCTTTTTAATCAAGAGTTAACTTAGTTTTAGCCCACTTAGGTGGGCTAATGCATTTTATGCTAACTGTGTTATGCCGGTTTGTTCAGTGTCATTTTAACCTTAAGAATACGGTGACTGTCTACTTTGGTCGTTTCAATCGCTTTAAAAAAGGGGGATTGAGTCTTGCTTTGGTAGGGGACCAAACCATTTGTGATTGGTTCGATAGGTAACAAGTGCACTTTCATGAGGAGTTAACTTAGTTTTAGCCCACTTAGGTGGGCTAACTCATTTTATGCTAATTGTGTTATGCCGGTTTGTTCAGTGTAATTTTGACTTTAAGAATACGGTGACTTTCTACCTCGGCAATTTCAAATTGATAATCGCCAATTTGGATGGTATCGCCAACATTAAGCAAATGCTGCGCTTTTTCCATTAAAAGTCCCGCTAATGTATGATATTCTCTTTTATCATCAATAGGGATTGGGACAAATCGGATCAATTCTTCAACAGGAATATAACCATTGGCTATCCAACTATTATCCTCTAAGCATTGAATATCATGTTTGGCGTCGATTTCCTCTTCTTCGGTTGGAAAGTCCCCCGCGATGGTTTCAATAATATCTGTGACAGTCACAACACCTTGCATTGAACCAAATTCATCAACTACAAAGGCAAAATGGGTTTTAGCTTTTTTAAATTGCTCTAACGCAACTAATAACGAGACTGTTTCTGGAAAAATCAGCGGTTGTTTTATTAGTGCATTAATATCAATCGGCTCTTTGTTTTGTAGCACATCTTTTAAAAGATCATTAACCTGAATAATACCTAATGGTTCATCAATTGAAGCTGTATCAGTCACCACTAATCGAGAATGTGGATTATCGAAAATTTCTTTTAAAATAACTTCACGATTTTCATTAATGTTGATCATATCAACATTTAATCTCGAGGTCATAATACTGCTTACCGAACGCTGTGCAAGTCCGAGTACTCGTTCAACCATACTCAGTTCTTGATGATTAAATACTGATACTTTTTTATTGGCATCAGATACAACATCAACGGTATGCGTGTCTGGATCTTCTTCGGCATCGCCTTTAAGTAAATGTAATATGGCTTCGGCAGTGCGTTCACGTAATGGTTTTTTGTTTAACGCTTTACGGCGATTAAAGATCGCTAATTGATTGAAAAATTCAATCATAATCGAGAAGCCAATTGCGGCGTATAAGTAACCTTTAGGTATTGCAAAACCAAACCCTTCAGCAACTAAACTAAACCCAATCATCAATAGAAAACTTAAACAGAGGATAACGATTGTTGGATGTGAATTAACAAAATTGGCAAGCGGTTTACTGGCGACCATCATGATTCCAATTGCTATACATACTGCAATTATCATGACTGGAATATGTTCTACCATCCCAACAGCAGTAATCACCGAATCGAGCGAAAATACCGCATCAAGTACGACAATTTGTGCAACAACGGTCCAAAAATGAGATGTTTTTTTCGGTTTGCCATCTTCCTGTGAAGCACCTTCAAGTCGTTCATTGAGCTCCATGGTGGCTTTAAATAGTAAAAATATCCCTCCAATTAACATAATTAATTGGCGTGCATTAAAACTTATTCCTGAGATTGAAAATAATGGCGTTGTAAGGGTGACTAACCAGCCGGCAAACATTAGTAAAATAATGCGTGTAATTAATGCAAAAGCAAGTCCCGTGACGCGTGCTTTATCTCGTTGTTGGGGAGGAAGTTTCTCGGCAAGAATGGCAATGAAAACAATGTTATCAATACCAAGGACGATTTCAAGTACAACCAGAGTAGATAAACCAATCCAGATTGTAGGATCCATGATCCATTCCATATGTCAGGTGATTACCTCTAATAAATACAGCACATGCTGCCTAGTAATTCTGTCTGTAATTGACTAAATAATCAATAAAATATTTATAATTTTTGTCAAAATTTAGTGGTTTTGTGATTAAGAGTGGGGCGGTTTTTTACTTTAATGTAGGTGTTTCTTTGAAGTTTTGAACGAGATTGGGTGATTTTGGGGTAGGGTGAGGTTTTTGGTTCAGTGATTTTTTTATAACGATAATGGGGTCTGAGTAAAGAGGGGAGTGTTAGGGGATTTCGCAAAAAATCCCCTAACTCGGACGTGTTCACTAAAAAAGAAAAATCAGCAAAACGACTAACTTCCGAAACCCAAACCAAACAAAAAAATCTAAGGAAAATCGGGGTTTTAGTATAGAACTCTAAATCTTGAAAATTCTGCATCAATAAGCTAAGACGCTTATTAAAGCTCATATCCGCGTAATTACAACGTGCCGACAACTGAGCGCGGTTAGCATGCCAAACAGGGATGTTTGGCAAGGCGCTGTTTTGTCAGGAACAAATCAGCGGCGGTGCGTAAGACCGCACGAAGGCGGAGGGAAGTCGCAGACCACTTTGTCCTTGTGCTGCGAGGGGTTGTTAGGGGATTTCGCAAAAAATCCCCTAACTCGGACGTGTTTACAGATAAGAAAAATCAGCAAAACGACTAACGTCCGAAACTCAAACCAAACAAAAAAATCTCTTTTAAGAAATTAAGAAATTTAAAAAACAAATTTGATGGATAAGTAGAAATGATTCCTGACAAAAATCACCAATCCTTAGCTGCGCCAGAACGTTGGCGTAAATAATACTAACAAGGTGAAGATTTCTAATCGGCCAAATAACATATCGACAACCATTACCCATTTAACTAAATCACTAACAGTTGCAAAGTTATCGCTAACACTACCTAACCCAACACCTAAGTTATTTAGGGATGAGGAGACAATGTAAAAAGAATCAGTTGCATCAACGCCTGTGCCCATAATTATAAATAGACTGATTAAAAAGACTAATGCATAGGCAGAAAAGAATCCCCAAACCGCTTCGATGATACGTTCGGGTACGACGCGGTTATTGAGTTTTAAGGTATAAATTGCGTTAGGGTGAATTAAACGCTTTAATTCACGCGATCCTTGCATAAAAAGTAACAATACACGCACTACCTTTAATCCACCACCGGTAGAACCAGCGCAGCCACCGATAAATGATGCAGAGAGTAAGAAAATAGGTAATGAAGACGGCCAAGTATTAATATCATCAACCGTAAAGCCAACGGTTGCGGCTATTGAGACTACTTGTAATATAATTTTATCAATACTTAGATGGCGTTGTGGTTGATAGACATAAATAACAAAAGCACAGATAATAATTAAAATTATAAGAATAAAAAGGAAGGTTCTAAACTCTTGATCTCGCCAATAAACACTGATAGAAAACCCATTTAGTGCCGCAAAATGTAGTGCAAAATTACAACCCGATAAAATTAGAAAAATGGTCACAATATAATTAATGGCCGGGCTATTAAAATAAGCTAGATTATTATCATGAGTTGAAAATCCGCCCATCGAAATCGTCGAGAAACTGTGTGAAATGGCATCAAATACATTCATGCCAGCAAGCCATAAGCAAACAGCACATAAGGTGGTGAGCAAAATGTAAATTGACCACAGTGTTTTTGCTGTTTCGGCAATACGTGGTCGCATTTTACTATCTTTTTGTGGGCCAGGAATTTCGGCCCGATAAAGCTGCATGCCCCCAACCCCTAATAATGGTAAAATGGCTACGGCTAATACGATGATACCCATCCCGCCGAGCCATTGTAGCAACTGACGGTAAAAAAGTAGTGCTTTAGGTAGATGGTCAAGATGCACAATAGTGGTTGCGCCCGTTGTGGTCAAGCTAGAAAACGATTCAAAAAAAGCTGTGGTTAAGTTAAGGTTGATATGGTTGTCAAAAATAAAGGGAAAAGCGCCGATAGTCCCTAATACTAACCAAAATAGTACAACAATAAAAAAACCTTCACGCGTAGTAAGTTCATGGCGATGATTTCGATTAGGAAGCCATAAAACACAACCTAAAACTAATGATGCGAAAAATGAACGGACAAAAATCGCTCCCGCACCATCACGATAAATCAACGCGACTAATGCTGGTAAAAGCATAAATATCGATAATAAGGCTATTAACAATCCAACGATTCTGATAATTGAACGCCAATGCATCATAATGATAGTCTCTACTTAAATCCTCGGGATGCTTTAATAAGATCATAAGCGGCTTGAATTTCTTGCGCACGTTTTTTAGCCGCTTCTAACATCTCTTTCGGTAAACCTTTTGATACTAGTTTATCTGGATGATGCTCATTCATTAATTTACGATAAGCGCGTTTAATTTCTGAGATCTCAGCTGTTGGCTCAACGCCCAAAATTTTGTAAGCATTTTGCAAATCTGATTGAGTCGAGCGACCTTGGTAACCACCATAATTATTGTTCTGATTATATTGACTATGTTGGTTGTACTGATTTTGAGAATAACTATAACTATTTTGACCAAAATGATAGCTCGCCATCATCATTTTGATATACGCTGCCATTTGCTGACGAGGTATATTGAATTCATCTGCTACAATAAAAAGAATGTCTAACTCTTTATCATCCAATTGACCGTCAACCAGCGCGGCTTGAATGAGTTGTTCACAAAAAATATTTAACACATTACGTCGGTAACGATATTGTGCATAGAGTTCAGCCAAACGTGAACGTAGTGGGTAATCACTAGCTTTACCGCGATTGAATGATTCTTGAGCTAACTGGCGGCTGTTATTATCAAGTTGTAATCTATCCATAAATTGGCGAGCTAGATTGATATCATCTTGGGTCACCACACCTTTAGCTTTACTTAAATGTCCCAATACTTCAAAAACAACGGTTAAATAGAGCGTTGGATTTGCTTGGGTTCGTTGATTGGTTAATTTATTGCAAAATGCTTGATAAAGCATTGGGCCAATAAAAAGACCCAGTATAAAACCCCAACTTGTTTTTAAGACAATGCTTAACACAAAGCCTGTAATAATCGCCCAAATAAAAGACATATTATTCGTTCACCTCAATTCGATCTATTTTTTGTAGCCCGCGAGGTAAAGCACTACCTTTACGCGCGCGTTCTGCGGTAAATTTTTGTAAATCAGCAGGATAAAGCGTTAGTTTGCGTTTACCAACATGTAAGGTTATTGATGTTGTTGGTGTGATTAACATCATATACGCTAAACTATCATCACTACCGGCAAGTGAAATAATTTTATTACCTTTACCTTTGGCTAATTCGGGTAAGTCTTTAACAGGAAAAATTAGCATGCGTCCTGCTTTTGTGATGGATAACAGTAAGCTTGCTTCATCAGTAATTTCAATAGGTGGTAATACCTGAGCCTGATTAGATAAATTAATGATAGCTTTACCATTACGATTGCGCGCAACTAAATCACTAAATTGACAAATAAAACCATAACCTGCACTTGATGCTAGTAATAATTTTTGATTTTCATTAGCTGACATAAGGACATGTTCAACTATTGCCCCAGCAGGGAGAGCCAATTTTCCGGTAAGCGGTTCGCCTTGACCTCGAGCAGATGGTAATGTATTGGGTTCAATGGCGTAGCTGCGACCAGTAGAATCAATAAAGACAACCGGTTGATTACTTTTACCTTTGGCTGCCGCTTTGAAGCTGTCTCCCGCTTTATAACTTAGCCCAACGGGATCGATATCATGACCTTTTGCCGCTCTTACCCAGCCCATTTCGGACAGCACAATAGTAACGGGTTCGGACGGTGTTAATTCTTGTTCGGTAATCGCTTTCGCTTCGCTACGTTCAACAATTGGCGAACGGCGATCGTCGCCATACTTTTCAGCATCTTGCTGTAACTCTTTTTTGATTAAATTACTGAGTTTTCTTGGTGAGTCAAGTAGAGCTTGTAGTTGATCGCGTTCTTTAGCTAGATCAGCTTGTTCGCCTTTGATGCGCATCTCTTCTAATTTTGCTAAATGACGCAGTTTTAACTCTAAAATCGCTTCTGCTTGTGTTTCACTTAAGGCAAATCGTTTAATCAATTCTTCTTTTGGATCGTCTTCATGCCGAATAATTTCAATAACTTCATCAATATTTAAAAAAGCTATTAATAAACCATCTAAAATATGAAGGCGTTTTAAAACCTTGTCTAAACGATAGTTTAAACGTCTGGTTACGGTATTACGGCGATACTCTAGCCATTCGGTAAGAATTTCAACTAAGCCTTTCACTGCTGGGCGGTTATCAAGCCCAATCATGTTCATATTAACACGATAACTTTTTTCCAGATCGGTTGTCGCAAATAGATGATTCATCACTTGTTCTAAATCTACTCGATTAGATCTTGGGACAATTACTAAACGAGTTGGATTTTCATGATCTGACTCATCACGTAAATCTTCAATTAACGGCAGTTTTTTCGCTCGCATTTGTGCGGCGATTTGTTCTAATATTTTTGCACCTGAAACTTGGTGTGGTAGATCAGTAATAACAATATCACCGTCTTCTTTTTTCCAAACGGCACGCATGCGAATTGATCCACGTCCAGTTTGATAAATCTTTGCAATATCTTCTGGCGAAGTAATAATCTCGGCTTCAGTTGGAAAATCTGGTCCTTTAATGTGAGCCATCACTTCACTCAGTGTTGCTTTAGGATTATCGGCTAACATAATAGCGGCATTAGCCACTTCACGGATATTATGCGGTGGTATGTCAGTTGCCATCCCTACTGCAATACCGGTGGTACCATTTAATAAAATATTGGGTAATCTAGCTGGTAACATTTTCGGTTCTTGTAATGTACCATCGAAGTTAGGGGTATAATCGACCGTGCCTTGTCCTAACTCGCCTAATAGCAGTTCAGCATATTTCGATAAGCGTGATTCGGTATAACGCATAGCGGCAAAGGATTTGGGATCATCTGGCGCCCCCCAGTTACCTTGTCCGTCAACTAAAGGATAACGGTAGGAAAATGGCTGAGCCATTAATACCATCGCTTCATAACAGGCACTATCACCATGTGGGTGATATTTACCTAAAACGTCACCAACGGTACGTGCTGACTTTTTAAATTTAGCTTGAGCATTAAGCCCTAATTCTGACATGGCATAAACAATACGGCGTTGTACCGGTTTTAAACCGTCACCAATAAACGGCAGTGCACGGTCCATAATGACATACATCGAGTAGTTTAAATAAGCGCTTTCAGTAAAGGTACGTAGCGATTGAACTTCTACTCCGTCATGAGTTATCTCACTCATTATTGTTCCTCTAAATCATTCTTTATGTTAGACATCAAGTTGGACTTGATCACCTTTTTCTTGTAACCATTCACGGCGATCTTCTGAGCGTTTTTTCGCAAGTAGCATATCCATTAATGCCATGGTTTCTTCGGAATTATCTAATGATAATTGAACTAAACGGCGAGTATTGGGATCCATCGTTGTTTCACGTAGTTGCAGTGGATTCATTTCACCTAAACCTTTAAAACGTTGGACATTCGGCTTGCCTTTTTTACGTTTTAACTGATCTAAAATTCCTTCTTTTTCTTCTTCATCCAAGGCATAGTGAACCTCTTTACCAAGATCGATACGATAGAGTGGCGGCATGGCAACAAAGACATGCCCATGTTCGACCATGGCTTTAAAATGGCGAACAAAAAGCGCACATAGCAGCGTAGCTATATGTAATCCATCGGAATCGGCGTCAGCTAAAATACAGATTTTACCATATCGTAATTGACTTAAATCATCACTGTCAGGATCAATACCAATAGCGACCGAGATATCATGGATTTCTTGAGAGCCAAGCACTTCATCTGATGAGACTTCCCAAGTATTTAATATTTTACCTTTTAACGGCATTATCGCTTGATACTCACGATCGCGAGCCTGTTTTGCTGAACCGCCCGCAGAATCCCCTTCCACTAAAAAGAGTTCGGTTCGGCTTAAGTCTTGTGACGAGCAGTCCGCTAATTTGCCTGGAAGGGCTGGACCACTGGTCAGCTTTTTACGGATAACTTTTTTTGATGCTCGTAGGCGTTTTTGCGCACTTGAAATGACCATTTCAGCCAGTAATTCAGCGACTTGTACATGCTGATTTAACCAAAGGCTAAAGGCATCTTTAACAATCGCTGAAACAAACGCCGCACTTTGTCGTGATGACAACCGCTCTTTGGTTTGACCGGCAAACTGGGGCTCTTGCATTTTGACCGACAGTACATAAGCGCAGCGTTCCCAAATATCATCGGCTGTGAGTTTTATTCCTCGCGGTAATAAATTGCGGAATTCACAAAATTCACGCATCGCATCGAGCAGACCTTGGCGTAAACCATTTACATGGGTACCGCCTTGTACCGTTGGAATTAAGTTAACGTAACTTTCTGTTAACAGTTCACCGCCTTCAGGCATCCAAAGTAGTGCCCATTCAACTGCTTCGGTTTCACCATTATGGCTACCAGTAAAGGGTTCTTCTGGTAAAAGCGTGTAACCACTAACTGATTCTATTAGGTAATCTTTTAAACCGTCTTGATAGCACCAGCGTTGTTCGGTATTGTTGATCTTATCTTTAAAAATGATTTCAAGACCGGGGCAAAGTACAGCTTTGGCCTTCAATAGGTGCGTTAAACGTGGGACTGAAAATCTTGGTGAGTCGAAATATTTTTCGTCAGGCCAAAAATGAACTTTGGTTCCCGTATTACGACGACCACATGTACCAATAACATGTAAATCTTCAACTTTATTGCCATTTTCAAACGCGATTTGATACACTTGCCCATCACGGTTAACGGTAACTTCTACACGCTTTGATAAAGCATTAACTACCGAAATACCTACTCCATGTAAACCACCAGAAAATTGGTAATTTTTATTAGAGAATTTTCCCCCTGCATGTAAGCGGCACAGTAATAGTTCAATCGCCGGAACGCCTTCTTCTGGGTGAATATCAACCGGCATTCCTCGTCCATCATCAATCACTTCTAATGAGTTATCTTCATAAAGTGTGACTTTAACTTGTTTGGCATGCCCCGCTATTGCTTCATCAACACTGTTATCAATGACCTCTTGCCCTAAATGGTTTGGGCGAGTAGTATCCGTGTACATCCCTGGTCGGTGACGGACAGGATCAAGTCCTTTTAGGACTTCTATATCAACGGCATTATATGTGGATTGTGACATAATTTTTCTATTTATCCGGATAAATGGGAGTATTATACCAATCTTTCATTAAGATGTATGAAATTAAATTTATGCTTACTTGAAAATAGGTTTTTTAAAGCTGCGTTATTTGATAATAATTCTTATTATATTAATTTATTTGAAGTTAATTAGTTATTTTTCTATTTCTCAGTTTTTTTATTGTACTTTTAGTATTATGATAGATAAATCCCACAAAAAAATTAAGGGAATAAGATGAGCAAGTCAGAAAAAAAGATTACTCGGCGTGATTTTTTGCAAAAATCGCTCGCTGTCGGGAGCGTTACTGCGCTCGCAAATAGTTTTCAATTACCATTTGCCTATGCCGAACCTAATCCGACAACTCAAAATAGTCTAGCACCAAATCCTACTAATGATGAGAAGATTTTTTATAGTGCTTGTTTAGTTAATTGTGGTAGCCGATGTCCATTAAAAGTCCATGTAAAAAATGATATTATTACTAAAATTTCGTCGGAAGACGGTATTGACGAACCTGCCTTTGGATTGCATCAAATTCGTCCTTGCTTGCGAGGTCGGGCTGTTCGTTGGCGAACCTACGATCCTGAGCGTTTAAAATATCCCATGCTCCGTATTGGTAAACGAGGTGAAGGTAAATTTAAACGCATTTCATGGGACGAAGCCATTAATCTTCTTGCAGATAAGCTTAAATATACCATCAACCAATATGGTAATGAGGCTATCTATTATCAATATGGCACAGGCACGACGGGCGCCAATCTTTCTGGGCGTAATGTCTGTAAGCGATTTTTAAGCAGTATTGGCGGCTTTCTTAATTATCATGGTGATTACTCAAGTGGGCAGATAACCGCCATTCAACCTTATATTTATGGTAATGCTAAAGATTCATTATTGGATCAAATAAAGCATTCTGATGTAGTTGTGATGTTTGGTCATAATGTTGCCGAAACGCGAATGTCGGGCGGTGGGCAAGTTACAGAGCTGTTTAATGCATTAGCGCAAAGCAACGCTCGAGTAATTATTATCGATCCAAGGCGTAGTGAAAGTGTGGTTGGTTATAATGCGGAGTGGATCCCGATTATTCCCGGTACTGATGCCGCGTTAGTCGCTGCAATTATTTATGCACTATTAGAGGAAGATAAAATTGATGAGGCAATGCTTAATCGATATTGTGTGGGTTGGAATGCTGACACTTTGCCTGATTCTGCACCGCCTTTTAGTGATTATAAATCGTATATTTTAGGTTTGGGGGATGATAGAACCGCTAAAACCCCTGAATGGGCAGCGAAAAAGACCGGTATTCCAGCTGCAAAAATTCGGCAACTGGCGCTTGATATTATCAATGCTAAAGCAGCTTGGATCTCTCAAGGTTGGGGGGCTCAACGCTGGCAAAATGGCGAGCATACAGCTCGTGCAATTATGTTATTACCAATTATTACGGGTCAATTTGGTAAACGTGGTACTAATATTGGAACATGGGGAGGGAGTGTGACTTATCCTGTTCCAGGTTTAAACCTTTTAAATCCGATTAAAACCAGTATTCCTTTCTTTTTATGGACGAAAGCTATTGCAGATCCAGATAGCATGACAGCTAAAAATGCCTACATACTGGGTAAAGATAAACTCGATGTAGGTATCAAATTCTTATGGAGTTATGCCAGTAACGTTATTGGCAATCAGCATGCTGATCTCAATCAAACCCATCAAATTTTACAAGATGAATCAAAATGTGAATTCATTTTAGTGTGGGATACCCATATGACTGCATCGGCACGATATGCTGATTTATTGCTACCGGATGTATCATCGGTTGAAAGCAATGATCTTATTAATAATTCTTATGCAACGGGTGCTTATCACTATTTTATTCGAATGCAGCGGGCTATTAAGCCATTATGGGAAAATCGCCCTGCATATGAGGTTTTGACTGAATTGGCTGAAAAAATGGGTGTTAAAGAGAAATTTACGCAAGGGCGAACTCAAGATGAGTGGATAGCTTATAGCTATGAAAGAATGCGCAAGCAAAATCCTGATTTACCCTCCTTTGCTGACACTGATGGGATGGGCGTGATTGACCGTAAATTAGCTGATAGTGATGCACAAATCGCGTTAAAAGATTTTCGAGACGATCCGATTAATCAGCCATTAAATACGCCGTCCGGTAAAATAGAAATCTATTCCGAAGCATTAGCTAAGATAGCCGGTGAATGGGAGTTTGATGAGCAGGATATGCTTTACCCCATTCCAGCTTATCTACCCGCTATTGAGGGGAGTGAAGATATAGCAATGCGGCAAAAATATCCGTTACAAATGATAGGATTTCATATTAAAGGCCATTGTCACTCTAGTTATAGTAATTTACCTCAATTACGCGAAGCTGTAGCAAGCAGTATATGGATTAATCCACTAGATGCAGAGCAACGGCAAATTAAGCACGGTCAACTTGTAGAAGTTTTCAATGATCGAGGACGACTTTATATCCCCGCTAAAGTTACACCAAGAATATTACCTGGCGTGATTGCTATTCCGCAAGGATTATGGGCTAAAACTAATGCAGCCGGCATTGATATTGGTGGTTGTGTGAATCGCTTAACTTCTATGCGGCCTTCAGTTCTGGCTAAATCTAATCCACAGCACACCAATTTGGTTGAGATTAAACCATTGTCGGTGATGTCATCGACATCATAGGTAATAGGGGGATGAGCAAAATGCAATTTGGATTTTATATTAACTCGGCCAAATGTACTGGTTGTAAAACTTGCCAATTAAGTTGTAAAGATGAAAAAGATAATGCGCTCGGTGTTCATTATCGCCGCGTATATGAATATGGCGGTGGTTCATGGCAGCAAGTTGATGGTATTTGGCAAAATGATACTTTTACCTATTATTTATCCATCTCATGTAATCATTGTGAGCAACCAACTTGCGTGCAAGGTTGCCCAACCGGTGCGATGCATAAACGCAAGGAAGATGGTTTAGTTGTGGTTAATCAAGATGTGTGCATAGGGTGCCGCTATTGTGAAATGCGCTGTCCATATGGGGCGCCTCAGTATGATCACCAAAAACGGGTGATGTCAAAATGTGATGGTTGTTATGAGCGCGTGGCTGAGGGGCTAAAACCAGTATGTGTAGAGTCTTGTCCACAACGTGCATTAGATTTTGACCAAATCGATAAATTACGTGAGCGCTATGGTGAAGAACGTAATATTGCACCATTACCTGATGCTCAGTTAACAAAACCTAATATCGTGATTAAACCACATGCTCAAGCTAAAGCATCGGGTGATACATTGGGTAAAATACTCAATCCAGAGGAGGTGTAATATGCATGAATTACCGCTAGTATTTTTTACGGTGTTTGGGCAACTATCCGCTGGCATGGTGTTTTTAAGTAGCTTATATTATCTGGTTAATCATACAAAAGATAAAATATCTATTATTCAAAAAATTAATGTTGTCAGCCTGATTTTTATGGCGATAGGCATGATCATTGCTTCTTTCCACTTAGGGCATCCTTTACGCGCATTAAATGTGATTTTTGGGATTGGTCGCTCGCCGATGAGTAACGAAATTTTTACCTTTGGCATATTATTTGGTGTCACCTTTGCTTCAGTAGTATTAAATTATTTTTCGTGTTATCCAGCTGACGATAAGTTCAAATTCTTTAGAGTTATTTGCTGGAAGGTAAATAAGATTCCTTATGTCAATGGCTTACTATCAGCCGTTCTAATTTTATTAAGCATAGTGTTTGTTTGGACCATTGTTTTAACCTATATGTTACCAACAGTCAAAACATGGGACACGTATTACACTGCCTTGCAAATGTATACTGCTATGTTTGCTTTAGGTGGGATTGCAAGCGCTATGTTAGGTTTAAAACGGTTGGGTAGCGTTGTTTTTTTGATGGCTGGATTGTTAATCGTATTGTTAAAAATACCTTATGCTAATTTAATGGCAACTATTACGCCAGAACTCACCGCTCAGCAAAGTGGTTGGATGATTGGTGAATGTGCTTTAATCTTAGTTGCTTTGTTGTTAGTGATTATCAATATTTGGCGAGCAAACTATGCAATGATCTTATCGATTATCGCTTTTACTTGTGTTTTTGTTGCTGAAATTTGTGGGCGCATTGTATTTTATAATTTATGGGTAATTCCATTATAATAAGTAACAAACAGTTTTACTCATCAAGATGAAAAAATCGTCTAATGATAATTAAGGGATAGAATAACTTGGATAAGTTAGCATGCGCAACGGTGGCAAAAGTGTTAGGTGCTTTTTTTTATTATTCGCCAAATAGCCAGATTGTACAGCCACTAATTAATCCTTTATTACATATTGATAAACTTATTGATTGGCAAAATCCATCATTAATTAGTCAGCAATGCCAAACATTAATGACAGAGATAAGTAATACAGATCTTGATTATCAATTTTCGTTGTTATTTGAAGGGCAGGGTGATATGCCTGCGCCCCCTTGGGGATCCGTTTATTTAGATCAAGAACAGTTATTAATGGGCGAATCACAAGAGCGTTATCGTCAGTTTTTACAGCAACACGGGATAACTCTTAATACCGGTATGAATGAGCCGGAAGATCAGTTTGGATTAATGTTAATGGCATTTGCGTTATTACTCGAAAAAAATCAAATATCAATTGCCAAGCAATTAATTAATGAACATTTACTGACCTGGTCATCAAACTATTTAGAATGCTTGAAAAATAATGACATTAGCCAATTTTATCAATCGTTAGCCGTCATTGCTCAGCAATATTTGTTAATGCTATCGACGTTATAGTAGGCTTTGAATTCCTTTTAACTTTTTACTTTGCTTAAGTTTTATAGACGTTGTCGCAACTTTGCAGCTTTTAAGGGAAACGGTATAATCCTGCTATTACTTTTCAGATAAACCCCAAATTATGTTAGCTTATTTACAACTGATGCGGTTAGACCGACCAATTGGTACCTTATTATTACTATGGCCCACGCTTTGGGCAATTTGGCTGACTGGTCAGCCTTATACTTATACCTCATTAGTGTTTGTTTTAGGGGTAATTGTTATGCGTGCGGCTGGCTGTGTGGTAAATGATTATGCCGATCGTAACTTTGATGCACATGTCGAACGAACCCAAAATCGCCCATTGGCACGGGGTGCATTAACTGCTAAAAATGCATTATGGACACTAGTGTTACTTTTAGCAATAGCACTTGGTTTATTGCTAACTTTAAACAAATTGACTTGGTTAATTGCCTGTTTTGCTTTATTAACCGCCATGATTTACCCTTTCATGAAGCGTTATACTCATCTTCCTCAAGTTATTTTGGGGCTAGCATTTAGTTGGAGCATTCCAATGGTGTACGCGGCAACCATTGAGCAATTTCCATTAACTTGCTGGTTACTTTGTTTAGCGAATATTAGCTGGACGGTCGCTTATGATACTGAGTATGCTATGGTCGATCGAAATGATGATATAAAAATTGGTATTAAATCAACGGCAATTCTATTTGGTTGTTATGACAAATTAATGATTGGTGTGTTACAAATGATCGCCATAATCTGTTTATTGATTGTTGGGTTAATCAATCATTTATCGTTTATATACTATAGCGCGTTAGCATTAGCCTCGATGTTATTTATTTATCAACAAACATTAATCAAGCAACGCCAACGCAATAACTGTTTTAAAGCATTTATGAATAATAATTCTGTAGGGTTGTTGGTTTTTGTCGGGATTTTTTGCAGTGAGTGGTTTGTTTGATTTTTATCCATAAATATGGATATTCCCATAAACTTCTGGTCGGGAATTGTTTTTATTTATCAATCAAATTTGTTTCTTAAATTTTAACTTCTTAAAAGAAGTTAAACCGTGATTAAAAATTTTAAGGAAATGGATGCGTTTTTGCATCCCCAAAATCTCTTGATTTTACATTTTACATCTACTACAAAATAAACATTTTCATTTTTGTTCCGCTAATGTCGCTTGTACAATTCGTAATGCATCAAATGTCTCTTTAACATCATGGACACGAATAATGTGTGCACCTTTCATTGCAGCAATGACAGCACAAGTTACACTACCTAGCATACGCTGTTGTGGTGGTACATTTAATACTTGTCCAATCATAGATTTCCGTGACATGCCTACCAATAAAGGGAGGTCAAAATGGTGGAATTTTTCTAATGTTGCTAAGAGTCGATAATTATGAGCCAAGGTTTTACCAAAACCAAAGCCAGGATCGAGAATGATTTTTTGTCGATCAATTCCTGCTTGTATGCAACGATCAATATGTTGAGCAAAAAAGTCATCCACTACTTGATAGATATCTTGTTCATAATGTGGTGCATTTTGCATAGTTTTTGGATCGCCTTGCATGTGCATAATACAAACGGGTAATCCTGTTTGGGACGCAGCTTCAATTGCGCCAGGTTCGGTTAGTGCACGGATATCATTGATTAAGTGTGCACCTGCTTTTGCCGATTCGGTTATGACTTGTGGTTTTGAGGTATCAACCGAAATCCAAACATCAAAATAACGGGCAACTTTTTCAACTAAAGGAATCACTCTATTGAGTTCTTCTTCAACCGAGACTTCAGCCGCCCCTGGTCGAGTTGATTCTCCACCAATATCAATGAATGTGGCACCGGCTTGGATCATGTTATCGACACGACGCATTGCATCATCAAGATTGTTGTAATTGCCACCATCAGAAAACGAATCTGGTGTCATATTTACAATACCCATCACTTGTGGATAAGAGAGCTCCATTACTTGATTTTGAAAACGTATTTCCATGGTTATAGCCTTATTCGATTTTTATTGATAATGTTTTTATGCGATATTAAAAACGCTTGAGCACAATTGTTGCATGTATTTTATGCAGATTATGATGTTATTGTTGCCCTATTTATAAGAGAGTTATTTTAATATTATCGATAAAAAACGCGCCGTAGCGCGTTATATTTTATTAAAGTCAATTAACTTTCTGATTGAGGTGGTATATCGCTTCCTTCATTTGGAATTTGATTTGCTGCTTTTTCGTCACTTTCTGTCCAATCATCAGGCGCAGTGATAGGTCGACGAGCAATTAAATCTGCAACTTGTTTAGCACCAATAGTTTCGTACTTCATTAATGCATCTTTCATGGCGTGAAGTACATCCATATTTTCAGTCAGTATTTTACGTGCCCGTTCAAAATTACGGTCGATAATTTTTTTGACTTCTTCATCAATGATACGTGCTGTTTCATCTGAAATATCTTTAGGACGACCATAAGATGAGTTATCATCCATTTCATAAAATAATGGACCTAAGCGATCAGAAAAGCCCCACTGAGTAACCATCGCTCTGGCGTATTGCGTCGCGACTTTTATATCATTAGATGCACCGGTTGATACTTTATCAACACCGTAAATAAGTTCTTCAGCAAGCCGACCACCATAAAGTGTTGCAATGTCACCCTCTAATTTTTCACGGCTTTCACTAACGCGATCACCTTCAGGTAAAAAGAACGTAACCCCTAATGCGCGTCCACGTGGAATAATGGTCACTTTGTGAATCGGATCATGATCAGGCATTAAATAACCAATAATTGCATGACCAGCTTCGTGATAAGCCGTAGAAATAAGCTGTTCTTTGGTCATGGTTAATGAACGTCGTTCAGTACCCATGTTAATTTTATCTTTAGCTTCTTCAAACTCGTCCATGGTGACTAAGCGCTTATTACGACGCGCGGCAAATAGTGCAGCTTCGTTTACAAGGTTTGCTAGTTCAGCGCCAGAATAACCAGGTGTACCACGTGCAAGAACGGATAAATTGACATCAGAACCAAGTGGAACTTTACGTACATGAACGGCTAAAATTTGTTCACGTCCTTTCATGTCCGGTAAACCAATTTGTACTTGGCGGTCAAAACGACCTGGGCGAAGTAATGCTGGATCTAAAATATCAACACGGTTGGTTGCCGCAATAATGATGATGCCACTATTCGCTTCGAAACCATCCATTTCAACTAACATTTGGTTAAGGGTTTGTTCACGTTCGTCATGACCACCCATTGACCCTGCGCCACGTTTACGCCCGACAGCATCAATTTCGTCAATAAAAATGATACAAGGCGAATGTTTACGAGCTTGTTCGAATAGATCGCGAACACGAGATGCACCGACACCAACAAACATTTCGACAAAGTCAGAACCCGATATACTAAAGAAAGGTACATTGGCTTCACCCGCGATAGCTTTGGCAAGTAGCGTTTTACCGGTACCTGGTGGTCCAACCATCAAAATCCCTTTTGGGATGCGTCCACCTAGTTTTTGATATTTGCCAGGATCGCGTAAAAAATCCACGACTTCGGTGACTTCTTGCTTCGCTTCTTCACTACCCGCAACATCGGTAAACTTAGTTTTGACTTGATCTGGAGTGAGCATTTTGGCTTTACTTTTGCCAACAGACATTGGCCCGCCTTTGCCGCCACCCTGCATTTGGCGCATGATAAAAATCCAGAAGCCAATTAATAGAATAATTGGAAACCAAGAGATCAAAATATTAACTAATAAACTCGGTTTTTCATCAGGGCTACCATAAACAGCAACTTTGTTTAATACCAAATCATCCATTAATTTTTCATCAAAATAAGGGATATAGGTGACATAACTGCCGTTACCTTTAGTGGTGGCAACAATTTCACGCCCGTTAATATGCACCTCTTGAAGTTTGCCACTGGTGATGTCTGAGTTGAATTGGGTATAATTGACTTGAGGACCACTATTGGATATTGAGCTGAATTGATTAAATACAGCAATCAATACTACCGCAATGACTCCCCAGATCAGCAAATTCTTTACCATGTCGTTCAAAAGAAAAACCTCTCATAAAAATTAACAGTTACGACTAAAATTAACTTAGCAATGGTACTACAAAATTATACAACTGGCTACTTCATACCCATTGCAACGATATAAACTTCTCGGGATCTTGCCCGTGAAGCTTCAGGTTTACGGATTTTGACTGTTTTAAACATTGAGCGTACCTGTTTTAGGTACTCTTCAAAACCTTCACCTTGGAATACTTTGACAATAAAATTACCGTTAGGTGCAAGCACGTCTCGACACATATCAAGCGCGAGTTCAACTAAATACATAGCTCTAGGAATATCAACAGCGGGTTGACCACTCATATTGGGGGCCATATCTGACATCACAACTTGAACTTTTTGATCACCAACGCGTTCAAGCAGTGCTTTTAATACTGCTTCATCACGAAAATCACCTTGCAAAAAATCAACGCCAACAATCGGATCCATGGGTAATAAATCACATGCAATAATGCGACCTTTATTACCAATTAAAGATGCTACGTATTGTGACCAACCACCAGGTGCTGCACCTAAATCAACAACGGTTATCCCGGGTTTAAATAGTTTGTCACTTTTTTGAATTTCTTCTAATTTGAACCATGCCCGAGATCGTAATCCCTTTTTTTGGGCTTGTTGTACAAAGCGATCTTTGAAATGTTCATTAAGCCAGCGTGTCGAACTTGCCGAGCGTTTTTTATTACTCACCGCTAATAAATCCTTAGTGTAAGAAGGTTTCTTCAATTGATTACTCATATATATAAGGGTAGAATAGCAAAATTACAACTTAATGTGATAAAAAATTAATGAATTTATCAAATAAACAAAAACAGTACTTAAAAAGTGAATCCCATCATTTAAAACCTGTTGTGATGATTGGTGCTAATGGGTTTACCGAAGGTGTTCTTGCTGAAATTGAAAGCGCTTTAAATTTTCATGAATTAATTAAGATTAAAGTATCAGCTGAAGATCGTGACAGTAAAAAATTAATTTGCGATGCAATTATTCGTGAAACCAAAGCACTAGCTGTACAACAAGTCGGGTCTATTTTTACCATTTTTAGACCAAGTGATGAAAAGAAAATCACTTTACCTAAATAAAATAAAAACAGGGCAGTAAGCCCTGTTTTTATTGTTAACTTTTATGTTTTTTTGATATTAGATATATTCAACTTTTACTATATCAAATTCTACATCACCGCCTGGTGTTTTAATTTGGACTGTGTCACCATCTTCTTTGCCAATTAAACCTCTGGCAATAGGTGAGTTGACCGAAATCAGATTTTGCCTATAGTCAGCTTCATCATCACCGACAATGCGATAAGTTGTTTCTTCGTCGGTATCAACATTGATTACTGTTACTGTGGCACCAAAAATTATACGTCCGGTGTTTTTCACTTTGGTAATATCAATAATTTGTGCTTGTGATAACTTGCCTTCAATTTCTTGAATACGTCCTTCACAAAAGCCTTGTTGTTCTCTGGCTGCATGGTATTCGGCGTTTTCTTTTAAATCCCCGTGCGCTCTTGCTTCGGCTATAGCTGCTGTAATTTGTGGTCGTTTAACTTTTTTCAGCTCTTCCAATTCCGCGCGTAATAATTCGGCTCCCTTTACCGTCATTGGGATTTGTTTCATCTTTGCTCTCCCGTTTTACTGATAATAAAAAAAATAACAAGCCCAACGCTTAATCAAAAGCGTGGCAGGTGGTGATTGTAGTTGTATATGTTATTTTAAAAGACACCAATGTCTATCGCTATATATTAACTGTAAAACCGATCTGACCACAAATCATTTATATCGAAATCAGGTGCTATTTTGGCTAAAATCGGTTATCGTAATGTAATTATTAATATTTTAATTAACCATTTAGTCTATTTATGTTATGCGACGATTAAGATTATCTATAATTATTGTCTTGTCTATTATTTGGTTTGTGTTGTTATTACCTTATTTCTTAATGCAGACTTCTTTTGGTGCGAATTTAATTGGGCAACAATTATCTAAATTAAGTCCTTATACTATTTCTATTGGCAAGGTAAGTCATTCATTTTCAAATTTTTATGAGCTGTCTTTTGATGATGTTGTGATTAGTAATGAAAAGCAGCAATTGGTTAATGTTCCAAAATTAGTTGTTGGATTTGATAAAGATAACCTATGGCAGTTAAATCATTTCAATTATATTACTGTTTTTGAAGGTGTGATTGATTATTCACAAACAGCTAAAGATTATAATTTTACAGCAAACACGCTAAAATTAGTGGATACCAACATCAATATTCCCCTTAATAATAACCAAGATAAATTATCATTAAACCAGTTAAATGGTGGCATTAAATCATTTAATTCGCAAGGTGAGGGAGACTATCAGTTTGATTTGACGGCACAGCAAGTTATGTTAAATCAACAGACAATGGATAAGGTACTTATTCAAGGCTTTCATCGAAATAATATTATTACTGTTACCAATTTAGGTGGTAATGTTGATAATGGTTTTTTTGTTAGTAAATTGAAAATAATGGCGGATAATAGCTGGGATATTGAACAGTTGAAGATTAATAAGATTCATTTTAAATCGATGGATGACCACTATTCTACAATACTGCCTAAGTTAGTTATTCGCCAATTAACTATGTTCGATAGTAGTATTCAACTTCCAGAATTAACTATTGATAAAGGGAATATTGATGCAACTAACCTACGCTATGATCAACAATGGATAGTAGATGATAGTGATGTTACTTTGAGTGCAGAGAGTGTAGTTTGGCATGATGAGGTATTTTCATCGGCATTGTTACAATTACAGTTTAAAAATAATCAAGTTGAAATTCAAAAAGCGATGGCAAATTGGAATGAAGGTAATCTTGATTTTACTGGTAGTTGGAGTAATAACGCCTTACATTTAGAAAAATTATTATTAGCTGGTGTCAATTACCAAGTACCGCCAAAATCAGACGGATTTTTATTACCCGATCTATTTAGCCGAGTAGAAGTGGATCAATTAACCATTTTACCTGGTATGTTAATTGATAAAAATTCAGATTTTCCATTTGTTTTTATCAATTTTGAAATGTCAGGCTCTAATGTAGTCTTAGTTCAAGATAGAAAATTAGGTATTTATGCTGGAACCTTATTTTGTAAAGCTGAACGGGGCTCTATTAATGAAATTGATATTAAATATCCCGATCTTGTTGTTAAATTTGATGCTCAAGATCAAACTTTAGTCAGTTTTAGTTCGTTAGTGAGTGGCGGTATGGTTGAAGCAATAGCGACAATAGATCCAACGCAAACTGAATTTGTCTCGTTACATTTAACTGCCTATAATATCTCCAGTTCACTATTAAAAGAGTGGAAATTAATAGAAGAACCACCTAAATCCATTAATTATAGTGCAGATTTACACGGTAGTATTTCACCATTTAAATTATCTGGCACTCTATTGTCTAATGAAAACGAGTTTATTATTAATCCATAATATTGATTTAAGTAAAAACATCCTTATATACCCTGTAAAGATATTTGATATCTGACTAGTGTTTAGTATCAGATTGACTTGATGAAAAATGTATATGAGGATGTAATGAATCCAGTTAGATTAGATAAATGGTTGTGGGCTGCAAGGTTTTATAAAACTCGTTCATTAGCTCGAGAAATGGTTGACGGTGGTAAAGTTCATTATAATGGACAGCGCACTAAACCAAGTAAAATTATTGAAGTGGGGGCAATTTTAACTCTTCGACAAGGTTCTGATCAAAAGACCATCCAAGTATTAGCCATTACTGAACAGCGTAGATCTGCTACAGAGGCACAATTACTTTATCAAGAAACGCAAGAAAGTATTACTAAACGCGAAACCATAGCACAAGCACGTAAACTTAACGCATTAACTATGCCACATCCGGATCGGAAACCGGATAAAAAAGAGCGACGTAACTTGATTAAATTTAAATATGATAGACAACTAGGCGAAAATAACTAATATGGATACTTTAAATCGATTTTTATTTGATAATCACGCTATTCGAGGTGAAATCACCCATCTTGAACAGACATACCAGGCAATTTTAGATAATCACACTTATCCCGTTGCTGTACAAAAAGTCTTAGGTGAATTACTGGTGATAACTAGTTTATTAACAGCTACACTAAAATTTGAGGGTGATATCGCTGTACAATTACAAGGTGATGGTCCTTTATCTTTAGCGGTTGTAAATGGTAATGATCAGCAACAACTTCGAGGAGTTGCGCGTGTAAAGTCGGATATTGCCAATAATGCAACACTTAAAGAAATGGTTGGTAATGGTTATATTGTTATTACAATTACACCCAAAAATGGTGAACGTTATCAAGGTATTGTAGGATTAGAAAGCGATACGCTTATTGGTTGTATTGAAAACTATTTCATGCAGTCTGAGCAGTTACCAACACGTTTATTTGTCAAAACAGGCGTTTATAATAATAAACCTGTTGCTGCTGGTATTTTATTGCAGATATTGCCAGGAAATGAAAATACATCTGATTCTTTCGAGCATCTATGTACCTTAACTCAAACGATTACTAGTGATGAGTT
Source organism: Gilliamella sp. B3783 (assembly GCF_026536125.1). Lineage (NCBI taxonomy): Bacteria > Pseudomonadati > Pseudomonadota > Gammaproteobacteria > Orbales > Orbaceae > Gilliamella > Gilliamella sp. B3783. Next base: position 5,774 of record NZ_JAFNOU010000014.1, on the reverse strand, counting down.
ATTTGAACTGTCCACTGAAGAAATTTTATATCGTTTATATAATCAAGAGCAAGTTCGATTATTTGATACTCATAACGTGACATTTAAATGTGGTTGTTCTCGTGAACGTTGTGAAGATAGCTTAATGACTTTGCCTGCCAATGAAATAGATCAGATGCTAAAAGAAGATGGTGGCAAAATTGATATTCATTGTGATTATTGTGGGAAACATTACATATTTGATACGATTGATATTGCTCAAATCAGAGCTAAACAGCATACCAATTATCATTGATTTTTCTTTCTAAAAGGACCACTAAAATTTGTTAAAATTTTAGTGGTAAGGTGAAATATAGGGAAATTAAACCCACTGCTAATTTACCAGACTCGTATAAATATGTCAGTTTCTTTTATCGGTTTTGATAGATATTTTTGTAAAGAATCTTTACAAAACTATTTATAACAATAATACCTAAAAATATCTTATTAATTGTTTTTAATATCAATAAGTTAGGAAGATAATTTTTTACTTAATAAACTAAACGTGTTTCTAGTATAGAATTTATAATAATAACGGCAGTAATGCGATTTATGTTTTGTTGTTTTTTTCTATATCTATATCTTCAACTATGGCATGTTTATCAGAAATTCTACACTTAATATTAAAGTGATAAAGTCTAAATCCATAATCCTGCTCTTTCAAACTTTTTTGTTTATATGCTGGCCTTGGATCTTGAGCAATAACTTGAGTAATTAATGCTGCCAAATTAGGGTAGGTAAGTTGATGTGATTTAAGTAATTGCAGTGCTTTTTTTGAAAATTCAACGGTTAACGTTTTATCTGGCATCGATTGTGCATAACCGGCAATTGCCTCGGGATAACTATCACAATAAGGTAAGTAGGGTTTGATATCGATAACCGGTGTTCCATCTACTAAATCAACACTACCTAATTTTAAAATGACTTGTTTGTTTTTTATAACGATATCTTTCAACGCTACTGCTGACAAACCAATATGGTTGGGTCTAAATGGAGAACGCGTTGCAAACACCCCTAACGTTTTATTTCCGCCTAAACGCGGTGGGCGCACTGTTAAACGCCATTTGTCTAATTCAATTTGATGAAATTGAAATAAAAGCCAAAGATGAGAAAACTGTTCTAATCCTTTAATTGCATCAGGGTTATTGTAAGGTGGTAACAAATGCAGTTCACCTTGACCTTCAGTCACTAAATTAGGTTGCCGAGGTACAGCAAATTTTTCACTATAAGGTGAATGGATAATGCCTATTGGGTTGATTATTTGTTTCATATTAATTGAGTTAACAGGTAAAACTCATGAATAAAATACATTATAAAATAGTTATTATGACATATTAAAAACATCCACCGACGTTAAGCCGGTGGAAAAACATCATAATATTTTAGCTATGATTTTACCAACCACGAATTGCGCCGCCATTAAACACTTGATTAGCCTTTTGGGCTACGGCATCTGTTTGGTAAGCTTTAACAAAGTTTTTGACATTGTCATTATCTTTATCTACTTCACGTGATACGATGATATTTACATAAGGTGATTCTTTATCTTCAACAAAAATACCATCTTTGCTTGGTGTTAAATTAGCTTGTCCTGCAAAAGCATTATTAATAATGGCAAGGTCAACTTGTGCATCATCTAATGAACGCGGTAACATTGGTGCTTCAAGTTCAACAATTTTATAATTATACGGGTTGCTAGTAATATCAAGTACTGTTGGTAGTAATCCTTTTGATTTATCCACCGTAATCATGCCTTCGTGTTGTAATAACAATAATGCACGGCCTAAATTAGTTGGATCGTTAGGAATGGCTATTGTTGAGCTAGCTGGAATAAAGAAGGTTTCGTCACGCGGTGAGGTTACTTTCACACCGGCACCAGTTTCAGCTGATTTATCAATTGGTTTTAATTTATGTGAATAGCTGGCAATTGGATAAACAAATGAGTTGCCGACTACTGCTAATTTATAACCACGTTCTTTCATTTGTTCATCTAAATAAGGTTTATGTTGGAATGCGTTAACATCAATTAAGCCATCATTTAGTGCTTGGTTTGGCGTGACATAGTCATTAAAAATAACCAGTTCTACATCCAAGTTATAAAGATCTTTAGCTTGTTGTTTAGCAACTTCTGCAACTTCTTGTTCTGGGCCTGAAATCACACCAACTTTAATCGTGTTAGTTTTTACAGGCTCTGTCGGTTTAGTTTCTTCTGTTTTTGATTGTTTATTATCACAACCCGTTAAAAAAAATGCACTCACCAAAGTAGTGATAAGTGCTAGCTTCTTAATAGACATAATTTTCTCCAAAATTAATGATGAGTAACACGTTTTACAATAGCATTGCCAATAAATTGAATAATAAATACGATAATAATTAATATTATCAAAACCGTGTTCATTATAGCAGGCTTATAACCATTGTAACCATATTGTATTGCTAGTTGACCTAGTCCCCCTGCACCAACCGCACCGGCCATAGCAATATAGCCAGTTAGGGTAATTAATGTAATTGTCATACTATTAACAATGACAGGTAATGATTCGGGTAATAAAACTTTATAAATTATTTGTAGTGGTGTTGCCCCCATTGAACGTGCTGCTTCGATTAATCCTTTTGGTACATCTAATAAGGCATTTTCGATCATTCGTGCAATTAGAGGTGACACACCAATACTCAGTGGTACGACTGCTGCTTGTTTACCAATAAAAGTTCCCATAAGAAATGTCGTGAAAGGAATAATCCAGACAATCAAAATAATAAATGGTATGGAACGAAATACATTAGTAATGAATGAAAGAGCGTTATTTGCTAAGTAACAATCTAAAATTTGCCCTTTGCGTGTGGTATAAAGTAATATGCCTATTGGTAAGCCAATCACTGTTCCCCAAAAACCTGACAAAATAACCATGTATAGGGTTTCATCGGTCGCTTGTGCCATTTTGAATAACATGGCTTCATTAAAGCCATTAAAAGAAGAGCAAAAAGTCACAAAGTTTGCCCAAAAATCGTGTTCAGCTAAAAATCGAAATAATGATTCAAAAGGTTTAAACGAAGGAATAAAATTAAACATAACCGAGCACCTCTACTTTGGTGTTATTGTTCTCTAAAAATTGTATTGCTGATGCTGTGCTTTTCGGTTTGCCTTTCATTTCTGTCAACATTAATCCAAACTTAACACCGCCAGCATAATCCATTTGAGCACTGATAATGTTACTATCAATATCAAATTCTTTAGCAATTTGTGATAACAGTGGCAAATCAACTGAAACACCAGTAAATTCTAAACTTACTAATGGATTTAAACCTTCTTTATATTCAGGTGATAGCCTTGCTAAATAGTCCTCAGGGATAGTTAAGTGTAAAGTTGATTGTATAAATTGCCTTGCAATATCAGTTTTAGCATGTGAAAACATTTCACCAACCGATGATTGTTCTACTAATTTACCATTACTGATAACGGCAACTTGATCACAAATTTGTTTTACCACATCCATTTCATGAGTGATTAATAAGATGGTTAAACCGAGTTTTTGGTTGATATCTTTTAATAAAGCTAAAATAGAGCGTGTTGTTTCTGGATCTAATGCGCTAGTTGCTTCATCACATAGTAATACCTTGGGATCACTGGCTAACGCTCTAGCAATAGCAACGCGTTGTTTTTGTCCACCAGACAAATTAGCCGGATAGACATGAGCTTTCTCGCTTAATCCGACTAATTCAATCAGTTCGGTCACTTTTTGCTTTATTTGCGCTTTTGGTGTTTTATTTAGTTCTAATGGAAAAGCAATATTATCAAAAACGGTACGTGAAGAAAGCAGGTTGAAGTGCTGAAAAATCATACTGATTTTTCGACGTACTTCAATTAGCTTACGGTTAGAAAGGTGAGTAATTTCTTGATTATCAAAAAATATTTTACCACTAGTCGGTTTTTCGAGTAGGTTTACGCATCGAATAAGTGTACTTTTCCCCGCTCCTGATTTGCCAATAACGCCATAGATTTGCCCTTGCGGAACATGAAGGGAAATATCGTTTAAAGCATGAATTGGGGTCTTATTATGCTCAAATATTTTCGAAATATGCTGTAATTGTATCATAATATATATAGACAAAGGGTAGATAGCTGAATATTAAGACGTCTAGACATCTAAGTCAATCAATAATATGCTATACGAATTGGTGTAATGCCTAAGTAAAAGGAAAAAAGTAAACATGAAACCTGCTATTTTTTTGGATCGAGATGGTACCATTAATGTCGATTATAATTATGTTCATACCATTGATAAATTTGATTTTATTGATGGGGTTATAGAAGCTATGCAAGAGCTCAAAAAAATGGGTTTTTTGTTGGTGATTACGACCAATCAATCAGGTATAGCTAGAAATATCTTTACTGAAGAACAGTTTAATACATTAACAGAATGGATGGATTGGTCATTACAAGATCGCGGTGTAGATTTGGATGGAATCTATTATTGTCCTCACGATCCATTGACTGATAAATGCGAATGCCGAAAACCAAATCCCGGTATGATACAAACAGCAGCGAAAGAGTTAAAAATTGATATTGCCAACTCTTATATGGTCGGTGACCGAGTGTCTGATTTATTGTCGGGGAAAAAGGCCGGAGTTAAAAAAACGGTTTTGGTGAAAACCGGTGATGCCATTACTGAAGAAGCATTAGCGCAAGCTGATTGGGTAATTGACAGCTTGGCGGATTTACCCAATAAAATAAAAGCAGAGTCATAATTTTCTAAAAATACTATTGTTATACGGCATTTAAAATTAATGCCGTATAATTTTCACGATAAGAGGTGATAATATTAACCCCAAAAATAGTGCATTAATAAAGTTCACCACACTTTGACCAAAGGTATGAATAGTATTGGCGAAAAAAAGAGAAAAACAACTTAAAAAAATCAAAAATACTGAACCCAAATATAGGAAGCTAATTTTATTTTTCTTATCAATCAAGACAGATAACCTAAGAATAAAGAGGCATATTAAGCTTAATCCGATCAGAGCACTTTTATGTTGCAATAATTAATAGATTGGAATATCTGTATTTTTTAGTGAAATTATCTGTTGTAAAAAAAAGTGTTTCACAAAAAAGCCAGTCAAGTGAGTAAAACTATCCCAACCTACATGAGATAGTGCACCTATTAATACAGAAGTTAAGACAATAAACCAATGATGGTAGCAATATTCACACCAATTAAAATTTAGATAATGAGCGAATCATTTATATAGAAAATGGGGCAAATTTTTGATTAATTCATTACGAATAATAAAGTGAAAGATAAAAGCAACAATTATTGTTATTGGTAGATCAAAATAAAAAATACCTAATTAAAGTATGGCTCATATCACTTTTTATTTTTATTCTAAGAAAATATTCAAAATCAGGTGACATACTACCTATAATTAAGGTTATCATAGAAAAAATTGAGGCTTTTTGTAAAAAGATAAAACAATTGTAGGATGTGCAAAAGTAAAAGGCATATAAAATATGCTTGAAAAGTTAGACTGAAATAGAAAAATTATAATTATATAATCAATAGTAAATAAAGAAAGTTTGTAAAATTTGTATAGAATTAGTTTATTTTCACAGCGCCATGAGTAAAAAAAACACAAACAGAAAAAAAATAGCAATAAACACTTGCAGGAATTTTTTAAGTGCCTATAATGCGCATCCACTGACACGGCGTTAGTGAAAAACAAACGAAGAACGTGTTAGAGAGCAAGATCAAAAATATTGA
>NZ_JAFNOU010000013.1:0-50049 GCF_026536125.1 Gilliamella sp. B3783 | reverse complement strand
GGAGTGTTTATGCTGGCAACCTCGTTGGCCTAAGGTCATTCGACAAGCAGGCAGAAAAGGCAAACCGATTCCGAAAGAAACCACCTTATCGGACTATTCCCCAAAAGTACAACAGGCCATATTAGAGAGCCGTTTAGAATGGGGTGTACGAGATGAAAAAACAGGTAAATGGGTTGATTATGGCAATTCTTAAAATAAAAACATATTGATCACGCTGTCAGTAGGTAGTATTACCCTAGTCTTTTAAACTTATGATTTGATTTGATGTGTTTTGCTGGGTTTAAAAAGAATATTTCGAAATATTGAATTGGTGGAGCCAAGGGGGATCGAACCCCTGACCTCAACGCTGCCAGCGTTGCGCTCTCCCAGCTGAGCTATGGCCCCAAATAGAAAGGGATAAAAACTGGTGGTAATAATATGCAACTAGACCATAGGTGTCAATCTATTTGATGTTAATTGTTAAAAAAACAATCAAATAAAGCCCTTTCACTATGTGAAAGAGCTTTATATAACTAACGTAAAATCGATGGTTGATCTGCGCCTTCAACTTCCACTTTTGGTGGCATAAAATGTTCGCGTTTTATACCTAATTTAAGTGACATATAAGCAGCAACATAAATTGATGAAATTGTCCCTAAAATAATACCAACGCCTAATGTTTCAGAAAAACCTTTTAACATTGAACCGCCAAAAATATACAGGATAATCACAACTGCAAGCGTTGTTCCTGAAGTCATCAGAGTGCGGTGTAAAGTCTGGGTTAACGAAATATTAATGACATCATAAGGAGAAGCTCGACGAATTTTTCTAAAGTTTTCACGAATTCGGTCAAATACAACAATGGTATCGTTAAGAGAATAGCCAATGATGGATAACATTGCAGCAATAATCGTTAGATCTAATTCACGTTGAAATAACGATAAATAACCAGCAGTTATCACAACATCATGCGCTAATGCAACTACTGCACCCGTACCAAATCGCCATTCAAAACGAAACGCGATATAGATCAAGATACAAATTAACGCAGCGCAAATCGCTAAGATACCATCTTGTGCTAATTCAGCACCAACAGTCGGACCTACAAATTCAATACGTTTAATCTGCGCATCAGCATCAATATCTTTATGGATTAAATTAGAAATTTTACTGCCTAACGCATTATCAATAACAGATGATACCGTACCGTTTTCTTGTTTGGCCGCAGCCAATCGAATGATAATATCTTTACTGCTACCATAGTATTGCACGACGGGCTCATGATAACCGGCGTCCCGTAAACTATTACGCAGATCATCAAGATTAACTGCTTTTGTCACCGTAATTTCAACGGTTGTACCGCCGGTGAAATCTTGTCCAAGATTAAAACCCTTAACAAAGATAACGACAACTGAAGCGACTACGAGTAGCATTGAAATCACAAAAGCGATAAAACCAAATTTTAAAAAGTCGAGCACTCTGCGTCCATGATTTAGTTCTCTAACATCATGATTTTCTTTTTTATCAACAGTCACAATAAACCTCTAAATTGATAACTTATTAACGCGACGACCGCCATAAATCAAATTAGCTAATGCTCGAGTACCTACGATCGATGTAAACATCGATGTTACAATACCGATACCCAAGGTGATAGCAAATCCTTTAATCGAGCCAGTACCCACAGCATAAAGAATAACCGCGGTAATTAATGTGGTAATATTCGCATCGAAAATACTACTCCAAGCCCCAGCATAACCTTCATTAATGGCATGTTGTACACCGCGACCATTACTGAGCTCTTCTTTAATTCGTTCATTGATAAGAACGTTAGCATCAACGGCCATACCTACTGTTAATACAATCCCTGCAATACCTGGCATACTTAATGTTGCACCTGGTAATAATGACATAGCGCCCACAATTAGTATTAAGTTGGCAACCAACGCAAGGCTAGCAAACACACCAAATAGACGATAAACAATGAGCATAAAGAAGACAGAAATGAGTAGTCCCCAAACACAAGACTCTAAACCTTGTGTGATATTCTCTTGTCCCATTGATGGTCCAACTGTACGCTCTTCGATAATTTGAATCGGTGCAATTAAGGCGCCAGCTCGTAATAGTAGGGATAGATTTTTAGCTTCATCAACACTACTTATCCCTGTCACCTGAAAACGATCACTAAAAATACCTTGAATTGTCGCAACATTGATTACCCGCTCTTGTTTTTCAAGAATAGGTTTATCATTTTCGTCACGTTTTCCTGTATCTTTATATTCGACAAATAACGTTGCCATCGATTTTTTGAGATTTTTCTGAGTAAAATCTAGCATCGTTTTACCACCAGAACTATCAAGCGTAATAGCAACTTCTGGTTGGCTATATTCATTGACTCTGAATGAAGAATCAGTAATGTGATCACCAGTTAGTACTACACGTTTATAGAGCAAAACAGGGCGCCCGTTTTCCATATATTTGATTTCAGAACCATATGGAACGCGCATATCACCTTTGATAATAGCGGGTAAATTAGGGGTGTTATCTTCATTTACTTGCCTAAACTCAAGGGTGGCTGTTGCCCCCAAAATACGTTTAGCTAAAGCAGTATCTTGAATACCCGGTAATTCCACCACAATGCGATCTGAACCTTGACGCTGCACAATAGGCTCAGCAACACCTAATTGATTTACACGATTACGTAAAATAGTGGTATTTTGTTGAACAGCATCATTTTTGGCTTGTTGTAAACGCTGTTCACTGATATTGATAGTAATACTATTTTCAGTTTGTGAGGTAAGTTTATAATCTGGTAAACCATTAATTTTAGTGATAGCTTTATTACGATCTTCAATATTCGCAAATTGCACAACAATTTGTTGATTGCCCTCTTTATTGATGGCTGCATAATTTAATTTGCTATTTGTTAACTCAAATTTTAAATTTTCAGTCGATTGTTCAATGAGCTTACTGAGTGCTGTTGTCATATCAACTTCCATTAAGAAGTGAACACCACCACGTAAATCAAGACCAAGTTTCATTGGTTCGGCACCTAAAGCCGTTAACCAAGCTGGAGTTGCTGGTGCTAAATTGAGTGCAACAATATAATCATTCCCTAACTCTTGTGAAATTAACTCTTTGGCTTTGAGCTGAGTATCATTATCACCTACACGAATTAAAATAGATTTATTTTCAAAGACAAATGATTTAGGTTCTATATGATTATCAGTCAAGAGTTTTTTAATTTTATCTTGGGTAGCAACATTAATTTCAGCAGTATTTGAACCGGAAATTTGTATAGCGGGATCTTCACCATAAATATTTGGAAGTGCATAAAGTAGGCCGGCGAGAATAACGACGACCAACATAATGTACTTCCACAAAGGATAGCGATTTAACACGACATATTCTCTTGTGGAATTAGCTAATTAACACAATGAACTATAACAGCTTTTGCTATTATAGTGACTTCATTGTCCCTTTTGGTAAAACAGATGTGATAAAGTCACGTTTGATAACAACCTCTGTTGTATCATTTAACTCTAACGCAATATAACCATTGTCGTTAACTTTAGATACACGACCAATAAGTCCACCATTGGTTAACACTTCGTCACCTTTTGAAATCGAAGCCATAAGTTCACGATGGGCTTTAGCACGTTTTTGTTGTGGGCGCATAATCATAAAATAGAAAAACAGACCAAACACAACCAACATGATAGGTAAAAAATAAGGATTGCTTTCAGCCGCAGCCCCTTCAGTTGCATAAGCATTAGAAATTAAAAAGTCCATATAGGTCCTCTTGATTCAAATAAAATATTAAAGGTCGGAATTATAACACAATAACTAAATCTATTATTAACTATTTCTTGTCAAAATGTTTAAGGTAACAGATATTTTCTAATATAAAAAAGACCCAAGTACATTGTTCAAATCAATTTCAATCTAACTGTAAAAACTTTTTAAGGCGAAAAACGCTTATTAAGTCGTCAGATATTGCGCCATACTCACTAAATTAAATAGCCATTTAGGATAAATACCACAAATGAGAATTAATAAGGCAGACAACGCAATAATGAGTTCGCTTATTTTAATATCCTGCCATTTTAGTTTGATAATAGCACTATTTAATATCTGATCGTCTCGACAAGAAGGCCTAATATAAAGATTAATAATTAAGCGTGCATAAAAATATAAACCTAGAGCGCTACCAATTACCACTGCAGCAATTAACCACCATAATTCAGCAGTTACCCCCAACAGTACTAATAGAAAACGACCAACAAACCCTGCTGTAAGGGGGACTCCAGCTAACGATAATAATCCAACGGCCATCGTTAATGCTAAGATAGGTCTACGCCAGAATAATCCCGATAAATCCACTTCGTTTTCATGATCTTGCAATTCATCAGAATGTGATTCTAAACTAATCACACCTAATATGCAGATATTGGCTAAAATATAGCTAATTAAGTATACCCCAATTGTTTCTAAAGCTAATACTTGATATTGCACAGCAATTAAGGCAATGAGTAAATAACCAAAATGTGCAATGGAGGAATACGCTAATAGCCGTTTTAGACTACTTTGCATTAAAGCAATTAAATTTCCCCATAGTATTGATAATAGTGCCATGATAACAAGTATCATTCGAATGGTTTCATTATTAACAATCGGTGCCAATAAAAACAACCTTGCAATAGCACAAAATAGTGCGACCTTTCCTACTGTTGATAATAATAGAGCAACAACTGTCGGTGCACCTTGATAAACATCGGGCAACCATAACTGAAAAGGCACTAATGAAAGTTTAAAACCAATCCCAACTAACATTAAACAAACGCCCATTAGTAATAAATTACTTGGGTAAGACATAGTTGAAAGTTGGTAACTTAACCCGCTAAAAGTTAGCTCGCCAGTTGTTGCATAATAAAAGGCAATGCCCATCAATAAAAACACACTAGCCACAGCGGATAAAATCATATATTTAACGGCAGCCTCTAAGGAGTGAGTTTGTATATATTGATAGCCAATTAACCCAACAAATGGAATTGAAAGTAATTCAATGCCAACAAAAAAAGAGATCAAATGGCTAGCATAGACTAGTGTAACGCCGCCTAATGTCATAAAGAGTAAAATAACATAAAACAAACCATGAGCAATTCTTTCATGGACAAACCAACGATAGGCTAAGCAAGATACTGTAATTGCAATGATTAAAATTAAACTGGTATAAAGCAATCCATAACCATCACAAGTAAATAAGGCAGTAATTTGATGCGCTTTCCATTCTTCCATTGAAGGATCTGTGTTCGATTTATCTTCAATATTTCCATTATTAGTATCTGAGGTTGTGTTGGAATTAACATCAGTTTGATTGTTTTGTTGAGCGTTATCATCAGCCTTTGTTTCGGGCTCAGTGGGCACAGCATCAACAGCAATCGTTTCCTCATTATTTGGTACAGAGTCTGCTTTGGTTGTTACATCCGAATTTAAAGATATTTGCATATTATCGCTGCTTATATCTGTTATCATCTGAGTATTGAACGATATTTTGTAACCAATCATAGAAGAACATAGCAATGCACAAACTAAACCACACACGGTTAAAAAAGCACACCCTTTTGTGTTCATTTTCAGAAAAAATAGGGCAATAAGCAAAACAATGATAGTAAAGCTTAAAACAAATATCGGCGATAAGGCTATCATAAGTTATTACTCTCCCGCGCGCTCTGCTGTAATGTATTGTTGGGTTTGGTTGACAACAGAATATGACATATCCAACACTATTTGTGGGTATAAGCCAATAAAAACTAATACCATTAATACACTAGTTAATAATGAAATATCTTTTCTACTAAGGTGATATTTAGCTGAATGATTTCTTTCTACAACACCATAAAAAATTGGTTGCATGCGAATAATCAATGAAATTGACAATAAGAGTAAACCAATCACTAACAAAATAGTGTAATAAGAGAATGATGTATAGCTACCAAGTAACATCATATAGTTGCCAACAAAATTAGCAGTACCTGGAATACCTAAAATAGCCAAAATAAAAAATAAGGTAAATGTAGAAAGATAACGAACTTTCTGTTTAAGACCTGTAAATTGATTAATATTACGCGTTGAGTAACATTCAACTAACAGTCCACTAATTATAAACATGCCAACGATAACTAAATTAATGGCAATCATTTGTATCACAATACCTTGATAAGCAATCACTGAACCACTGTAGATAATTGCTGTCATATAGCCCATTAAAGCAATATGTACATAAGCAATTAACTTTTTGATATCAGTTTGATTAAACGCTAATAGCGCTGCATAAACCAAAGTAAATAATGCTAATATTAAGATTAATGGCATAATCATAACTGAAGCATTTGGAAACAGAGGAATCACAATTCTAAATAGCCCAAAGGTAGCTGTTGTCAGAAGTAAACCACTAATCATCATTGATCCCGAAGTGGATGATTCAATATGGGCATCAATAAACCAGCGATGAAATGGTACAAAAGGGATGCGTACAATAAAAGCGGCTAAAAAACCGAGCATTAGTAAAAATTCAGTATAGCTAGAAATGGGGGTTTTGGTTAAAACTTGATAATCAAAAGTCCAATGACCCGTTAAATTCCAATTAATTAACGCTAATGACACAATGGATATTAACATTAACAAACTACTAATTTGAGTATAAATCAAAAATTTGCTCGCACCATTAAAACGCAATTGGGAACTTGAGTCGCGACGCCCCCATAAAGAAATGATAAAATAAATAGGAATTGCTACCGCTTCCCAAAAAAAGAACATCAAAAACAGATCGGTGATAACAAATAACATCATAATAGCTGATGTCATAAATAAAATGCATAAATAAAACAAACCAAAATTATTCAAACTTTCTTTACTGGAATAAACAATTGTCAGTAATACAATAAAAAGTGTGGAAGCAATTATCACCAACGATAAGCCATCTAATACCAAATGGAAATGAATATTTAGCAAAGGAATCCATTCAATATTCACTTCTTCAAGCCAGTTATTACCTTGTTGTAATACCGTTAATCCATCTAACCATAAGATTAAAGCAAGCATTAACGTAATTAAAATTGTCAGAAATGCAATGACCATTGGTAACTTATACCAACGCGATGGTAGATAAGAAGTTCTAACAATTCGCAATAAAAAAACATGGCATAACCAACTAATAAATCCGCCTATTACAGGTAAGAATACAAGCGATAACAACATGAAAGATTACACCTTTATTAAATAAAAACGAGTAACATTAATATAATAATGCTTCCCATGACAATTGAAACCATATACCACCTTATATGCCCATTTTCTAAGCTGACAATATATGAGTTAACTTTCTTTATCCCTAACATTATCCAATTATCCCATAATGCTAAAGGATCTTGTTTAAGTAGGTTAGCTAAAAATAGATAAGGTTTAACAAATAGGTAACTGACAACATAATCAAAGCGCCAATCGCCATTACATAATCGCGCAAAGAATTTAATCATTGGTGTATTAAGTATTTCTTGCACTTCACTATTCGGATGTGCGTACAAAATATAGGCGATAAGAAAACTCAATAATGTTACAGCAGCGAGTAGTAATTGAAACGATAACTGACCGTTAGTATCAAGTTCAGCAATAGGAATAAGCCCTTGAACAGGTAGCGGGAAATAGATAAAAATTGCTGTTGTAAAAATCAATAGGATAAAGGCTGGACAATAACTTATCCACATAGTTCTATTAAAGTCAAAAATCTTTGGTTTATGATAAAATGCGGTAAAAATTAGTCGCCAAATACTTAAACTAGATAACAAAATACCTAATAAACCAATAGTACCAGCCATGAGATGATCTTTAGCCATTAGCCCCCAAATAATATCACCTTTGATATAAAAAGAGGCGGAGATCCAAGGCATGGCACTTAATGACAACATAACAAGCAAAAATATGGCATACAACATTGGGAATGATTTGACTAATCCACCAAGCTTATTGATATCACGCTCACCATGACATTTTTTAATTAAAATCGCAGAGGCAAAAATGAGTAAAGAGCTGGTTACCGCATAATTGATTAAACAATTGAGTGATAAATTCCAACTTTGTGTGGAAAACGCATAAAATAAGTAACTAAGCTGAGCAAGGTTAGTAAAAGTGATTATACGCTTAATATCACTTTGAACTAGAGCAATTGAACTAGCAAATAATACGGTTAACGAAGAAATAATTGTCATAATGGCTAACGTATCACTCGACATCATAAACAAATTACTTAAACGTAGAACCAAATATACCCCTGCTAAAATAACCGTAGATGATTGCAGCAAAGCCACTGCTGGCATAGGTGCTAATGTTGTTTCAACAAACCATGAGTGCATAGGGAATAGTGCAGATTTACTTATTGCCCCTAAAAATAACATCAATGTTATCCAAAAAATAACATCTGAATCGATAGCTAGATTATCATGAGCTTGAGTTAAAATGTCACGAATATTTAACGTATCTAAAGTTTGATACAGTAAAAAAATACCAATAATAAGAAAGATATCGGTTAAATGCATGATAACAAAGGCTTTAACAGCAGCATAACCATTACGCACCTGCTTATAATAAATACCAATAAGTAAGTAAGTACTTAAACTTACCCCCTCCCAACCAATTAACATAACTAAGAGATTATCAACTAGTACAATAGTTAGCATACTAGCAATTAATAAATTACTATACGCATAAAAATTATAAATATCTTTTTTTGAGGTTAAATAACAGGCTGCAAAAAAATAAATTAATAGACCAAAAAAGGCAATTAACACCAGAAAAGTAAGCGATAAACCATCTAGCGTTAAAGATAAAGGAACAACAAAATCACCGACTGAAAACCAATTCCAAAGTGGTCGGCTATAGACTAACGTCATATCAGGTACAGTATTTTTACTAAAATCAATACATGAAAATAGCGTAATAAGAGCAACAATTAGCATTGTGCTAAAGCCAATAATCATGACATTAATTGACCGAATATGTCTCCCTAGACAAACTAATAATAAAAAAGAGACTAAAGGAACAATAATAGTTAAATAAAGTAAGTTCATCCTTTCATTTCACTCAATGAGTCAATATTAAATATTTTACGGCGGTATATTAATTTCATCAGCAACGCAAGCCCAACACACGCTTGCGCTAATACAGTAATGACAGCTAAAATAGCCAGAATTTGTCCTTCTGGCTGTTGCCAATAACTACTAGCAGAAACCACAGCGACGATAGCGCCATTATTCATAATCATAAGGCTTAATAGTAGAAAGTAAAAATTACGTCGAATCATCACCCCTAATAAGCCAATTACAAATAATACAGACGCAAGAATAAGACAATGCATTAAAGGAATCATATTATTTCTCCGACAATAGCCGATGCATAAAATGATAAGCAATAACAACTGCACCTAACAACAAAAAAACAGCCAATTCAGACATTAAAATGTAAGCATATACTGACATTTCATGCATTAACTCATGTGACTCTTTAATCTGAGAATAGTCAGTACTCACTACTCCATAAATTAGTACGACTAATAAAATAAAAGCTAAAACTAATGGGCCTAGCCAAATTTTAGGACTGATGCCTCGCTTTTTATTCTCAACATTGTCGACACGAATTCGTAGAATAGTTGCAACAGATAAAAATAACATCACTGTGCCACCAATAAATAAAATAATGTATAAAACAGCAGAAAAATACGTATCGAGTAAAATAAATATTAAAGCTGAAGCGAAAAGCGCAATAATAAGGTATAAAATGGCTTTATCAACACGTAAGCAACTAATCACTTTTATACTGGCAATAACAGTAATAATCGACGCAATATAGAAAACAATAAGCATCAAATAACAATCCAATATACATTAATCATTGCCTTAGTATATACCCAAATCCTATTAAGATACAGTTTACAGACAATCTGTTAACAGAAAACAAGCATTTAAAAACATAATCTGACTAAAAAATACGCTTAATTAATTTTTTTATCTATTTAGATAATGATGAGAATATAATTAAAACAATTAAAACAATAAAGAATATAAAATTTTATGATTTAAATTCAATGTGGTATTGTTATAAAGTATATATCTTAAACAAATTAGCAATGACTTATATCTTAGCCTTTAAATTGTAATAATCGTTTTACAGTTTAAAGTTTAGTTAGCCATAATTATGAAAATGAGAACAGAATGAACAGTGAATATTCCTCAATGAGAAGCAACGTCAATATGCTAGGGACTTTACTCGGTGATGCAATTAAACGCGCCACTGGTAATGAAACATTTGATTTAGTGGAAGAAATAAGACAATTATCGAAATCAGCACAGCAAGGTAATAAACAAGCCCATAATGAATTACTTAAATTGATTGAAAATTTAAATGATGAAGATTTGTTACATGTTGCTCGAGCATTTAATCAATTTTTAAATTTGGTTAATACTGCCGCCGAATATTATGGTATTTCTCCTCATGGCGAAGCATCGAGTAGCCCTAAAAAAATGACGGAATTATTTAGTACATTAAAAAAACTCAATTTTTCAAATCAAACCATAACACAAGCTATTAATGATCTTTCGATTGAACTCGTATTAACAGCTCATCCAACCGAAATTAATCGCAGAACAATGATTAATACCTATACGGCTATTAATAATTGTCTATCTCAACTAGATCATAATGATTTAGCTGATTACGAAATAGAACGGATCATGCGCCGTCTTAAACAACTTGTCTGCCAAGCATGGTACACCGATGAAATCCGTAAAAAACGCCCTACACCGCTTGATGAAGCAAAATGGGGATTTTCAGTCATTGAAGATAGTTTATGGGAAGGGGTGCCACTGTTTTTACGTGAATTTAATGATCAATTAGTTGATGCATTTAACGAACAATTATCGGTTGATCATGTTCCAATTAAATTTACCTCATGGATGGGGGGCGACCGTGATGGCAACCCAAATGTAACAGCTAAAGTGACAGAAAAGGTCATGTTACAAGCTAGGTTAAAAGCAATTGAGTTATTTTTAGCTGACATTCAAATACTGGTTCGTGAATTATCGATGAGTGAATGTAGCCAAGCGGTTATCAACTTGTTAGATGAAAATAATAAATCTGCCTCTGAACCTTATCGAGCAGTGATGAAACAGTTACGAGCTCGACTAGTGAAAACCCATAGTTATATTGTTTCATTACTGAATAATGAACAAGTCATCCCCCCTACAGATATCTTAATTAAAAATGAACAACTGTGGACACCACTTTATACCTGCTATGAATCATTAATTGAAAATGGCATGTCAACAATAGCACATGGTCCACTACTTGATACGTTACGACGTATAAAAAGCTTTGGTTTACAATTAGTCAGGTTAGATATTCGCCAAGATAGCGCTGTCCATACTGAAGCACTAGATGCATTAACTAAAGAGCTGAACCTAGGCAGTTATGCCCAGTGGTCTGAAGATGAAAAACAGGCATTTTTATTAACAGAATTGCAATCAAATCGCCCTTTATTACCTTACCGCTGGCAACCACCAGAAATGGTACAAGAAGTTTTAGATACTTGCCGTGTTATCAAAAAGGCAGGACAAGAATCGATTGCATCTTATGTTATATCAATGGCCAAAGCGCCTTCAGATATTTTAGCGGTTTACCTACTCTTAAAAATGGTCGACTGTCAAAAAAATATCCCTGTTGCTCCATTATTTGAAACCTTAGATGATTTAAATAATGCCAAATCTGTCATGCAAAAACTTCTGGATATTCCTTGGTACCGTGAAAAGATTCAAGGTAAACAGATGGTCATGATTGGTTATTCTGACTCTGCTAAAGATGCAGGTACGCTCGCTGCATCGTGGGCACAATATCGTTCACAAGAAGAGTTGGTTCACCTATTTGAAAAATATAATATCAATCTTGTGCTCTTTCATGGGCGAGGTGGATCGATAGGTCGAGGCGGTGCACCCGCACATGCGGCATTACTTTCACAACCACCAGGATCGTTAAAAGGTGGTCTTCGCGTGACAGAACAAGGTGAAATGATCCGCTTTAAACTGGGTTTACCGGAAGTAGCTCTAAGCAGTTTGATGCTATATGCATCAGCCATTTTACAAGCTAACTTATTACCTCCACCAGAGCCTAAACAAGCATGGCGTGATATTATGGATGAAATGTCTGATATATCATGTCGTTGCTATCGAAGTTATGTACGTGAACGTGCCGAATTTGTCGATTATTTTAGAGCAGTAACGCCAGAAGCAGAACTTGGACGATTACCACTTGGTTCTCGTCCACAAAAACGACGAACAGGTGGCGGTATTGAAAGTTTACGCGCCATTCCGTGGATTTTTGCTTGGACACAAAACCGTTTGATGGTGCCATCTTGGTTAGGTGCCGGTAGTGCACTTAAACAAGTGATTGAAGAAGGAAAAAAAGATTTACTTAAAGACATGTATCATAATTGGCCGTTTTTTAATGCACGTTTAGGTATGTTAGAAATGGTTTACGCTAAAGCAGCACCAAATATTCATGAATATTACGAGCAAAGACTTGTCGATCCGATTTTATGGCCGTTAGGTGAAGAATTAAGAAATTTATTAACTCAAGACATTAACACCGTACTAACTATCACCGATGATATTAGCTTAATGGCTGACTTGCCTTGGATTGCTGAATCGGTTGCATTACGTAATACATATATCGAACCGTTAAACTTATTACAAGCTGAATTATTGAGACGTTCGCGTAATCGCAGTGAAGAAGAAAATACAACGGTTGAACAAGGATTAATGATTACTATATCCGGAATTGCTGCTGGTATGCGTAATTCAGGGTAACGGATCATCAAAAAATAAAAAGAGCAATTTGCTCTTTTTATTTTCCCGATAATAACTGATCTAAATAAGCTTTAGCATCTTTGTCACCTTGCTCGCTTGCTTTAGTAAACCAATAAATCGCCCGATTGGTATTTTTTTCAGTCCCTTCGCCTTCAAGGTACTTTATACCTAAATTATATTGCGCATCAACACTACCTTGTTCTGCGGCTTTAATGTACCATTCTACAGCCTTCTTGGTATCTTTTGGTACGCCGCCACCAACTTCATACATCACGCCAATATTGTATTGTGCATCAGCATTACCCGCTTCAGCCGCTTTAGTAAACCAGTATGCAGCTTTGGAATTATCAGATTTTGTGCCAGTTCCTGTTGCATACATAATGCCCAAGTTATACATCGCTAGTACATGCCCTCGTTCTGCGGCTTGAGTATAAAAATAAGTAGCAGCGACATAATCTTTAGTTAAACCATCACCATGTTCTGACATCAAACCTAAATAGTATTGCGCTTCTGGATTATTATTTTTAGCGGCCTTACTAAACCAATCTGCCGCAACCATTTTATCTTCTTTTACACCATCGCCAAAAAAATACATGATACCTAAATTAAGGTAAGCATCTAAAACGCCTTGCTCGCCAGCTTGAGTAAAATAATCAATTGCACTTAACGTATTTTTAGTTGTCCCTTCACCATTTTTATACATTAACGCCAAATTATATTTAGCTAAGGCATAATTTTGGTCTGCTGCGCGTTTATAATATTGAAATGCCTGCACAAGATCAGCTGTGGTACCCAAACCATTTTGATACATATAAGCCAGATTATTTTGCGCTTTAGCTAATCCTTGATCCGCTGCTTTTTTATACCAAAAAAAAGCTCGAATATCACTAACATCAACGCCTAAGCCTTGCTTGTAAATAGTTCCCAATGAGAATTGAGCTTGGGCATCACCTTTTTCAGCTGAAACCCGTAAAGAAGGGATTAATGAACCAGGATCTGCAACCTTCAGTTCAGTATCTGCCTGAGTTTTGGTTTCACTTGCCAAGACACCATAAGAAAACCAAAACATAAGCGCCAATAAAATTCGAAATTTTTTCATAATTATTTAATTGCCATAACATGGGTAATAATTATACATAAATGCATAAAAAGGTGATAGTTTTTGTTTATTTTAAGTAAATTTATGTAAAAGATATTGTTTATCAAACATTGTTATCAACTGGCTACACGCCAAGTTTATCCCAAATCTCATCAATATAAGCAACGACCTTAGGATCTTTTTTAATTATTTTGCCCCACTCTCGGTTAGTTTCTCCTGGCCATTTATTTGTGGCATCCAATCCCATTTTAGATCCTAAGCCCGAAACCGGAGAAGCAAAATCTAAATAATCAATCGGAGTATTATCAATGAATGTGGTGTCTCGATGAGGATCCATACGTGTTGAAATCGCCCACATAACATCTTTCCAATCGCGTGCATTAATATCATCATCACAAACAATGACAAACTTGGTATACATAAACTGTCGTAAGTAGGACCAAACCCCCATCATGATACGTTTAGCATGCCCAGGGTACTGCTTTTTGATAGTCACAACAGCTATTCGATATGAACATCCTTCTGGCGGTAAATAAAAGTCTACAATCTCGGGAAACTGCTTTTGTAAAATAGGAATAAATACCTCATTTAACGCGAGTCCCATAATAGCCGGTTCATCGGGTGGCCGTCCAGTATAAGTTGAATGATAAATAGCATCTTTGCGATGAGTTAAATGGGTCACAGTAAAAACAGCAAAATGTTCAACTTCATTATAATAACCGGTATGATCACCATAAGGTCCTTCCGGTACCACTTCATTCGGATCAATATAACCTTCTAAAATAATTTCTGCTGTGGCTGGTAAATCTAAGTCATTAGACAATGCTTTAACTACCTCGGTTCGACCTTGCCTTAATAACCCTGCAAATGCGTATTCTGGTAAAGTATCGGGTACGGGTGTAACTGCGGCTAAAATTGTTGCAGGATCTGCACCAATAGCCACTGCCACTGGAAATTTTTCGTGAGGATGAGCTTGTTGCCATTCGGCAAAATCAAGCGCACCACCTCGATGTGATAACCAGCGCATCACTAATTTATTTTTAGCTAATAATTGCAATCGATAAATACCCACATTTTGCCTTTCTTTATAAGGACCTTTAGTAATAGTTAATCCCCAAGAAAGTAACGGAGCTACATCCTCTGGCCAGCAATGCATAATAGGCAATTGTGTTAAATCAACGTGTTCATCTTTTAATACTACTTCTTGACAAGGGGCCGATGATCGGCGCTTGACCGGCATATTCAATATCTGCTTATATTTCGGTAAAACATTAAAAAATTGTCGAATACCTTTTGGCGGTTCAGGTTCACGTAAAAAAGCTAAAAGCTGCCCAATTTCACGTAATGCCGAGGGATCGTCTTGCCCCATTGCCATTGCAACTCGTTTTGTTGTACCAAATAAATTACATAGTACAGGCATCGTATAACCAATAGGGTTTTCAAATAATAATGCGGGACCTTGTGCACGTAAAACTCTATCGGCAATTTCGGTCATTTCAAGATAAGGACTAACAGGATAAGTAATGCGTTTTAATTCACCTTGTTGCTCAAGATAAGTTAAAAAATCACGAAAATTAGAAAAATTCATTCACTATTACTCCCTGTTACTTTGATACCCAATCCAAAGGGGTTTTGTTTATTAAATGAGGTTTGGCTTCTGTCTTGGATTAATCTTCATCAAAATTTTCACTATAAATGGGCGTTTGTTTATTCTGATTGCATTCAATAATTTTAGGTAATAAGGTTTGAAATTGTTTTTGATCAACTTCTATAAACTTTTCTGGTTCAACTTGAAAGAATAAATATTGCGTCGTGTTATCGTCAAATTGAAAAGAAGCTAACCAGTAATTTCGATTTTCACTATTATCATTAGCAAATATTTTAATAATACTACTTGCTCGTTTTTCAGGTTGATCATGTAATTTATAATCAATTATCTTCTCTGCAATTTGAGTATCATATTCATCAAAAATCATGTATTGATTTTGGTTAATCTGACACTTTGGTATGTTTATTTCAGCATAACTGTTTAGGGTAAAAAAAGATAAACAAATTGACATAATATAACGATTTAATTTCATGCCTGACCTCTTAACTGAATTTTAATAATTTACAATCTTCTTGATTGCCTCTCGATTATTAGGCGATAAGGTCAAATTAGCCGCATCTTGAATTGACATCCATTGATAGGCTAAATGTTCACTCAACATAGGTTTTACCTCTGTGGTCAGAGGCAGATAAAACCAATGTTCTTTATTTATCTTAACCTGTGGTGCATATCGATGTCTAAACTGTGGAAAAATTTCAAATTCAACAACATGTTTAGCATCGACTAACGACAAATTACTACCAACAATATCAATACCTGTTTCTTCATACACTTCACGAATTGCCGTTTCAATTGGCAATTCGTTATTCTCTAAACTGCCTGTTACTGACTGCCAAAAATTAGGATCATCTTTGCGTTGCATCATCAAACAACGCAAAGTGGTTTGGCAGTAAATAACAACTAACACCGATTCAGGTTTTTTAAATGTTTGCATTTAACATTTCGCTATTTTTTGCAAACTTCGATTCCTAGTTCTACTAATGCTGCTGGATTTGCCGGGCTCGGTGCATCAGTCAATAAACAGGTAGCAGCTGTGGTTTTCGGAAATGCAATCACATCTCGAATATTATCCGTGCCTGTTAATAGCATAGTTAAGCGATCTAATCCGAATGCCAGTCCAGCATGAGGCGGGGTTCCATATTTTAAGGCATCAAGTAAAAAACCAAATTTTTCACGTTGATCATGTTCATTAATACCTAAAATTGAAAATACCGCTTGTTGCATTTCACTGCGATGAATACGCACTGAGCCGCCCCCTACTTCATAACCATTAATGACCATATCATAGGCATTAGCAACCGCTGTTTCAGGACTGTCCATTAGCTGCTGAGGGGTAAAATCTTTTGGAGAGGTGAATGGATGGTGCATGGCACTAAGTCCTTCATCTGTTTCTTCAAACATTGGAAAATCCACAACCCAAAGAACAGCCCATCTATTTTCATCGGTTAAGGCTAAATCCTTACCAACTTTTAAGCGTAATGCGCCTAGCGCATCACTAACAACTTTGTAGCTATCAGCACCAAATAATAATATATCGCCATCTTTAGCATTAGCTCGATTAAGTAATGCTTCCATTTGTGTCTGATTAAAGAATTTTGCAACAGGGCTTTGTACACCATCTAGTCCTTTGCTACGTTCATTAACTTTGATCCAAGCCATACCTTTGGCACCATAAACTGAAATAAATTGCGTATAATCATCGAGCTGTTTTCGGGTTAATTGCGCGCCATTAGGCACACAAAGTAATGCAACACGCCCTTTTGGATCATTAGCAGGCGTTGAAAATACTTTGAAATCGACATCTTTAACCAAATCTGCAACATCAATAATTTCAAGCGGGTTACGTAAATCCGGCTTATCACTACCAAAACGTCGCATTGCTTCTGCAAAGGTCATAACAGGGAACTTGCCTAAATCAACATTTTTAACATGCAACCAAAGTTCACGAATCATTTGCTCCATGATTTCACGCACTTGCTCTGCTGTCATAAATGAAGTTTCAACATCAATTTGGGTAAATTCAGGTTGGCGATCTGCGCGTAAATCCTCATCACGAAAGCATTTAACAATTTGATAATATCGGTCAAATCCTGACATCATTAAGAGTTGTTTAAATAGTTGTGGAGACTGAGGTAAAGCATAAAATTCACCGTTATGAATTCGGCTAGGCACTAAATAATCACGCGCACCTTCTGGTGTGGCTTTAGTTAACATAGGTGTTTCGATGTCTAAAAAACCATGTTCATTCATAAACGAACGCACAAAAGCAGTCACTTTAGCGCGTGTTTTGAAAATTGCCGTCATCTCCTGACGACGAAGATCAATGTATCGATATTTTAAACGCTGCTCTTCACTATTATTTTGATTAAAGTCTAATGGTAAAACATCACTTCGATTAAAAATAACAAGTTCAGTTGCTAAAACTTCAACTTCACCAGTTGCCATATCTTTATTGATTTGGCCTTCTGGTCTAGCCCTTACTTTACCTTTAATTTGAATACAAAACTCATTGCGTAGTTCACCCGCTAACTGATACGCCTGCAAATAATCAGGATCAAAAAAGACCTGTACAATTCCTTCGCGATCACGCATATCAATAAAAATCATACCACCTAAATCTCGGCGTTTATTAACCCAACCACATAAGGTAACTTCTTGATTAATATGAGATGAGTTTAACTGACCACAATAAATCGAACGCATAAAATATCCTGTTAAAATTTCAAGCTATAAAAATTGTCTGTATTATAAATCAAATAAAGGGCTTATAAAGGCATTTATTGATATTTATTATTGAATTGTTTTAATCAGCTCATCAAAAAGGTAATCTTAAGTATGATTTCAAATTAACAACAGTTGTTTATTGACGGTAATAATCAAGGTTATGTATATTAAATATGCAATGCAAATACTGACTATGATTCTAGATATCATGGATAGTGATTATTGATAAAAACTATTAGAGGTTTATAAGGATGGAAATTATTAAAGACTATAGAGTGCATTTGTTAGCACTGATAGTCGTTCTGATCTGTGAGTTTATTGGTAAACAATCTATTTGGATTATTACTTTATACCCCATGCTATATGCTATGATTATTGGCGGAATCATAAGCCTTCCTAAGCTCAAAATATTAAACATAAAAAATATGAATCATGCAAGTGCCGTTATGATTGTCACATTAATGCTACTTGTTGCCAAATTGGGCGTTGCCGTTGGTCCTAAAATCGATATGATTTTAAAAGATGCAAAATTGGCACTCATTTTTCAAGAACTCGGTCACTTTGCCGGTACCATTTTATTAGGATTACCTTTAGCAATGATGTTAGGTATGAAACGTGAAGCGGTTGGCGCCACTTACTCAGTTGCACGTGAACCTAATATTGCCATTGTTGCAGATAAATACGGTTTAGATTCAGCCGAAGGACGCGGTGTGATGGCTATGTACGTTTGCGGCACACTTTATGGTGCGATTTGGATGAGCATCTTAGCGAGTATTATGGCTAAATTAGATATTCTTCATCCCTATGCTTTAGCGATGGGCGCGGGTGTTGGTAGCGGAAGTATGATGGCTGCGTCACTAGCACCAATTAGCGATCTGTATCCAGATCTGGCAAGTGAAATTAAAGCCTATGCAACAACAGCAAATCTAATGTCCAGTATAGTTGGTATCTACATTTATACACTATTTTCATTACCTTTTGCTTCTTTTTTATATAACACTTTTGCTCGTTTTCGTCGTAATTAAGGAAGGATTGTTGTAATGAAAAGTTTAGAAACGCTATTTTTACTCATTTTAGTCGCTATCATTATGGCAGCAGGTAACACTGTCGGCTATAAAGTTGATTTTATGTTATCGTTACAAGCATTAGCCATTTTAGTGGTTATATCAATTGTTGGATACTTTGTTGGCAAAGTACCTTTACTCAATAAATTTCCAGTAATTTTATGGGTGTCAGTAGTTGCAGCCGTTGCCTCATCCCCTATATTTCCTTTCCACGAACAAGTTGTTTCAATTACGGACAATGTATCATTACTTGCAGTTTGTACACCGGTACTTGCCTACGCAGGGCTTGCTATTGGCAAAGATTTAGCATTATTTAAAAGTATCTCTTGGCGAATTATCCCTGTTTCGCTAGCGGTGTTTTCAGGTACGTTTATTTTTGCCGCAATCATTGCACAAATTACGTTACATTGGGAAGGTGTTATTTAACTGGAGTAGGAATTAACTCATGAATAAAGAAGAACTTAAACAACAGGTTTGCCTTGCTATTGCAAACCGAAAAGCGGACATAAAAGCCATTGCTGAAGCTATTTGGGCTGAACCCGAACTTGGTTACAAAGAACACAAAACCGCAAAAAAAGTAGAGCAAACATTTGAAAAATTGGGCGTACCCTATAAAAATAAATTAGCGTTAACCGGTGTTAAAGGCCGGTTAAAAGGCGGAAAAGGCAGTAAATATAGCATCGCAGTTATTGGTGAACTTGATGCCATAATTTGTGCAGATCACCCTGCTGCTGATGAAACCTCTGGCGCAGCTCATTGCTGTGGGCATAATGCACAAATTGCGAATATGATGGCTGTGACGATGGGACTAATCGATTCTGGCGCAATGCAATATTTAGCGGGTGATGTGGTTCCTTTTGCAGTACCAGCTGAAGAATATGTGGAAATCACTTATCGAAATCGGCTTATTGAAGAAGGTAAAATCAAATACATCGGGGGTAAGCCTGAACTCATTTCCCGAGGTGAATTTGATGATGTCGATATGGCGCTGCAAATCCACTTAACTAGTGTACCAAATGAACGTAAAGATGGTTTTATTGAAATATCAACAACCAGCAATGGATTTATTGGAAAACTAATCAAATATAAAGGTGAAGCAGCTCACGCAGCAGCAGCCCCACATGCAGGCGTTAACGCATTAAATGCAGCGATGATGGGATTGATGGGTGTTAATGCAATTCGTGACACATTTCAAGAAAAAGATTATATCCGATTCCACCCAATAATTACTCAAGGTGGCGATTTGGTCAACGTCGTACCCAGTGATGTAAGAATGGAAAGTTATGTGCGTGCAGGTAACGTTCCTGCAATGATTAAAGCCAATGAACGGATTAATCAAGCCTTACAAGCGGGGGCGATGGCTGTTGGGGCTAGTTGTGAAATCAAAGATTTACCAGGTTATCTACCTTTACATAATAATGCCACGTTAAATGAACTTTTGAAGCATAACGCTGAAAAATTAATTGGTGAAGAAAATGTCTCAGTTGCGCCACATATGACTGGTAGTACTGATACAGGTGATTTGTCGCACATTATGCCAGTAAGTCACCCATGGATCGGATCTGTGAGAGGCGTGTTGCATGGAAAAGATTATGTCGTATTTGATGAAGAAATGGCTTATATTCGCCCTGCACAAATGATGGCGTGTACAATTATCGATTTACTTTTTGATGACGCAAAATCAGCACAAACCCTCATATCAAATTATAAACCACTCATGACCAAAGAAGAATATCTCACCTTTTTATCTGGTTTTGACAAATAATCTTAACAGCTTGGCGCCGTAAGGCGTCAAGTGTCTGCTATAATATAGCAATTTACGATGAACAATTATCTATTATGCAAGCGCTAACTGATCAAGAATTATTTCGTTACGATAGGCAAATAACTTTGCATGGTTTTGATATTGAAAAACAGCAAGTGTTAAAAAATAGTGCGGCACTAATTATTGGTTTAGGCGGACTTGGCTGTGCAGCTTCGCTTTACCTCACAGCGGCTGGCGTTGGAAAGTTAACCTTAGTTGATTTTGATACCGTGACAAAATCAAATTTAAACCGGCAAATTTTATATACAGAAAAAACAATCAATCAATATAAAGTTGAAGTTGCAAAACACACGCTAAGTAAACGCAATGCAGATACTATCATTAATACAGTGAATCAAAAACTGGATGATAGTCGCTTACTTTCACTTATCAAACATCATCAAATTGTGATTGATTGTAGCGACAATCTAACCACTCGAGAACAAATTAATCGTTGCTGTTTTCAAACTAAAACACCACTAGTCTCTGGTGCAGCCATTCGTATGGAAGGTTTATTAACTGTATTTACTTATCAGCATGATGAACCTTGTTACCATTGCCTGAGTCGTTTATTTGGCGACGATCAATTGAGTTGCGTTGAAACTGGGGTAATGGCCCCTTTAGTGGGAATGTTTGGCTCAATGCAAGCATTAGAAGCAATAAAAGTGCTTACTCATTATGGCACACCGTTATCGGGTCGACTACTAATGGTTGATACAATGAGCATGCAATTTAATCAAGTTAAGCTGACAAAACAACCTAACTGCTCAATCTGTGGTAATGAACAAAATAAGCAGGCACGACAATGAAATTCAATCGTATCATCTTAGCACCGATGGAAGGCGTGTTAGATTATAATGTGAGAAAAATCTTAACTCAAATTAATCAATTTGATTATTGTGTGACAGAATTTGTCAGAGTGACTCATCATAAATTATCTAACCGAACATTTTACCGTCTATGCCCTGAACTTTACCATGATGGAAAAACAGCGTCCGGTACGCCTGTGCGTGTGCAAATTTTAGGGCAATCACCACAATGGATGGCAGAAAATGCGGTTAAAGCTATTGAGTTGGGTTCGTATGGAATAGATATCAATTTTGGTTGTCCTGCTAAAACAGTCGTGGGCAGCCACGGCGGCGCTTACTTATTACAATACCCAGAACAAATATTTAATATTGTTGAACAAACAAGACTCGCTATTGGCACAACGGCAAAACTATCAGCCAAAATTCGTTTAGGGTGGACAGACAAATCTTACTGTTTAGACATTGCTAACGCGATTGAACAGGCAGGAGCAAATGAAATTGTCATTCATGGAAGAACAAAAACTGACGGTTATCAAGCTGACAAAATCGATTGGCAAACAATAGGAAAAATTAAACAAAAATTAAATATTCCAGTTATTGCTAACGGCGAGATTTTTTCCGTTAAAGATGCGCAAAACTGTCTTATCCAAAGTCAAAGCCAAGACATTATGCTTGGACGTGGTATTTTAACGATCCCAAACTTAGCCAATATGATTCGTTTTAATGATGCAGAGTTACAGTGGCAACAAATTTTAGAAATTTTAATCAATTACGCTACAACAACTATCGAAGAGGTTAAACCGCTTTATCATTCAGCGCGCATCAAACAATGGCTAGCTTACTTAAAATCGCACTATTTTCAAGCGGCACAAGTATTACAAAATATTCGAACATTAAAAACACAACAGCACATTGCCGATTCACTTAAGCAACAACAAACAACACTATTATAACGTTAAGCTATACCCAGTGTTTCGATAAAAATAGTACTGGGTAACTTTACGCACAATCAAACAAGATAAAATAAACGAGATAGTTGCTAGTGCTATTTTTAATACTAACGCAGTGTAATCATGTAAAGTGATTTGGCTAACAGTCAAGTCAAATAAGCTTTCAGCAATGCTAAAAAGAGTAAAATTAAACACAAAAATAAACAGATTCGAATAAACCACACTTTTCACAATTCTATCAATCTGTAATACCATAAATACTTGAGTAAACATGTTTTTGCAAACAACTATAACAACACAGAAAGTCAACACATAACAGATAAAAGGGAAGGCAATATGGCGGCCAATCGAAATAAGATAGTGATCTTGTTGGATCAAAATATCTAAAATAAAAGACGGGAAACCAATCAAAGTAAAAAAGAAAAAGACTAAAAATAAAATAAAATGAATTTTACAGCTATTAAGCGTATTAAGTTCAAAAACTAACGCACTCTTTTCAAACTGATTATTTAATCCCCTAATGCAATAATAAGTCAGTAAACCTGCACACAAATAAAATAGACTATCAGGGATAATACTTAGCACTAAAATAAATAACCATGAATCAACATCGATATAATTGATGAATATTTCATCAAACATTAAATCGGCTATAACACTTAATAAATAACCAATAGTACAAACAATCAACACATTTATTATAATAAGAACAATATTTTTTAAGGTCACTAAATGAACGTTAATTCGATAAAATGCAATTGCAGATACCCCAAATAACAATAGACATTCGGGAATTGAACGTAGCAATTGATAAGGGGTAAGTTTATACAGTGAAGACCATAAATTTTTATAGTCATGAAAAGTAGCAAGAAAAGTTATACCAAATCTAATGTTGAAAATAAAAGCACTTGAAATAAGAAATAGTGTTATAAAAATAAAGGGCAACTTAAAAAAGGATAATTTGTACATTAGTCTATCTAAAACCTGTTAATTCTCTATTTTTTTATAAAAATTTTAATGATAACAAATAGATGGTAAGTTAATTTAACAGATTAATTTGCACGTTAAACAAGCAATGATATCAAATTTGCAAAATCACCAAAATATTTGCACAAAATACCACAAGGTGACGCTATTACCAACTAGAATATCATTCATCACAAGGTGAATCACAAAAATAAAATGAGAAAAGTGATTAAACCATAATTTAATATAGTTTTATTTTTTCAATAGGTTATATTTTAAAAAAATGCCTCACCACCCAAAAGGTGATGAGTTAAACATAAAATATCAATAGCGTTTTGATTTTAATCAAGTGAAGAAAAAAGCGGAAAATCAGCCTGCTGAGCAATAGCCTTTAATCGTTGCTGTGCTAGGATGATATTATCTTTCCAATGATCATCATTAGCCCACATTTCGATAACCAGTGGCGCACAATAATTCATTAATTTCAATGTGTTAAATACTGCAGCAAAATCAACTTCTCCTTCACCAATAACTAAATCCCTAAATTGCCCGGCATAATTGGGTTTAACTTTATAGGTATCTTTTAGGTGTATTTGAACAATATGATTGCGACTGAGTAAAAGCTCAGTACTAATATCAAAGTTCCATCCCGATATATTACCCACATCAGGATAAGCCATAAAATAAGGTGAGTTGATTTCTGCCTTTAGGATTTCAAATTTACTTAACGAGTTAAGATAATTAGTATCCATAATTTCTACAGCTAACATCACGCCTGCTTTTTCTGCTTGTTTCGCGCACCATTGCATACCCGCAATAAATCGTTGATGGGTTTGTAAGTCAGCAGGTTCATAATACACATCATAACCCGCTAATTGAATTACTCTTACACCTAATTTATAAGCAAATGAAATTGCTTTAAGCATAATCATTTTGGCTTGTTCGCGGATCGTTGGATCCGCTGATCCAAACGGATACTTACGATGTGCACTTAGGCATATCGAATGAAAAAAAATGCCATTTTTTTCACATAAATGTCGTAAGGCATAAATATCATCGTCACACCAATCTAGCCTTGCTTGACGCTCTTGAGATTCATCAATAGACAGTTCAATAAAATCAAAACCTAAAGACTTTGCTTCAGTCATTTTTTGTTGCCATGAAAGTTGATTAGGCAACGCTTTTTCATAAATACCAATACCAGGCGCGTGTTTAACAAAATTTATTGTTTGTTCAGTCATAATTTATGATCCAATAACATGAGGAAAAACAAAAACAGTCGATTACTCGACTGCAATGTAAAATTACCAATATTTAGCAATTTGCTCCCTCAACGCTTGGGCTGTTTGCTGTCCATTTTCATTGGCTAACGCACGACCAGCAATAAAAGCTTTAGTTTTTATTCCAGCAAACAGATGAATATCTTCAGGAACAATGCCGCCAGTGATGGAAAGTTCTAAACCTAAATCAGAAAGTTGACGCATTTTAATCAAATCTTCTTCACCCCAACCAACTCCAGCTAATTCGGCATCACGAGAACGATGATAGATAGCTTGTTTAATACCTAATTTACGCCATGCTTTAGCATCATCGAAAGTCCAATGACCATATAGTTCAATTTGAATTTCACCCCCAAATTCATCAGCCACTTTTTTACACGCCTCAATGGTGGCAATATGCGCTGCTGCCGATACTGTCAGCCAATCGGCGCCTGCTGAAAACGCCATCTTAGCTAAAATTGCACCGCCATCAGTGGTTTTTAAATCACACACTAAGATATGATTTGGATGCTTCTCTCGTAAAGTTTTTACCCCGTTAATTCCAGCACCAAAAGCCAGGATAGTACCCACTTCAATGATATCAACAAATCCAGCAACATTATTGGCGACAGCTAAAGCGGGTTGCAATTCAGTTTGATCTAATGCGATTTGTAGTTTTGGTTTTGTCATTTTATTTTCCTCTTATAAGAACTATTTTTGCCCATAATAAGCATTTGCACCATGCTTACGGAAATAGTGTTTATCTGACAACGCTTGTTGAATTTTAATTGTTTTATTGAGTTGACGAGTGGCAATAGCCATCATGGCGACTTCTTCAAGGACAACCGCATTATGTACAGCATCAAAAGCATTTTTACCCCAACAAAATGGAGCATGACCTGAAATCACAGCACCAGGCATTGCCATTGGATCGAGTCCTCGACGTTTAAACTCTTCAATAATAACCAGACCGGTATTTTTTTCGTAATCAGAGGTAATTTCGCTATCAGTAAGTCGACGGGTACACGGAACATCACCATAAAAGTAATCAGCATGAGTGGTCCCTAACGCTGGCACATCTAACTCAGCTTGAGCCCAGACGGTGGCATAACGAGAATGGGTATGGACAATACCACCAATATGTTCAAACGCTTTGTAAAGCTCAATATGTGTTGCAGTATCACTAGAAGGATTTAACTTACCTTCCACTGTTTCACCGGTTAATGACACCACCACAATATCCTCAACTGTCATATTGTGATATTCAACCCCAGAAGGTTTAATAGCAATGACACCTTTTGCTCGATCAATTTCTGAAACATTACCCCAAGTAAAGGTCACCAAATGATATTTGGGTAATGCTAAATTGGCCTGTAATACTCTCTCTTTTAAAGCTTGATACATAGAATTAACCCCCCAATAAAGCTTTATCAATCACAGCATAAACATCTTCTTTATTGTTACATGCTCGTAACTTATCTAGATCGATGCCGGTAGGGCTATTTTCATCTTCTAAAATTTGGGTGACCTCCATTAAGCCTTGCATATGTTCATCAGAAGTACTGCCTGCTAAGGTCACTAATACATCGACAGGTTCTTCTTCCCCTTGAAAATAGACTGGTTTATTTAGTGTGACTAATGCAAAAGCAGTTCGGTTAACCCCATCTTCAGGCCTGGCATGAGGCATAGCAAAATTAGGGGCAATAATGATGTAAGGTCCCATAGTGTTCACACAGCGAATAATCGCATCATAATAAGAGGGTTGAATTGCTTTAGATGCGACCAACATATCAGTACCTAATTTAACAGCTTCTTGCCAGGTTGCGGCATTTGCGTTAAGTAAAATAGAGTTGTTTTCTATCAATGATTCTTTCAAAGCCATGTTGTACTCCCTTTTTATTCAATAAATTATTTAGCAAGCACTTTGTTAATCAGTTCAATAAGTTCATCACCAAATGTTTGCGGATTTAACATATTTTGTACCCCCAAAGCGTGCTGACCTTCATTAACCTCAATTTCATTAATTAAGTGTTTAGAAGCCACAATAATGTCAACATTCGGTAATCGTGATTTGTAATCAGTCACCGCACACGAATCCATAACATTAGCAATGCCTTTTTTATCAAGATAATTGGCAATTTTCATTTTCATCATCATCGATGAACCTTGACCACTACCACATACCGCAAGAATACGTATTGGACGTCCTTCGCTAATTGCTACCTCATCCATTTTTTCAACGACTTGTTCATTAAAATCTTGCTGGGTATCATTCGTGTCGGCTTGTATTTTTTGATTGGCTTCATCGCGTCGTAATTGTTTACCGGCAAAGAACATATACACTAAAGCCAAAGCAATAATGAGATAGATAAATAAGTGAGAAATTGATAGACCTTGTAAAATAGGTGGGAATAAAATTGCCCAGTCAGCCATGCCCATCCAAGAATCGATTGGTGTGCCATTTTGTGCAAAAATATGAATAACCCAAGCTGAACCAAATACTTCAACCATGCCCATGGCAAAACAAATCTTCATTACCGCTTTCCAACCGCCAAAGTGGTTTGCAAACACCCCAATAGTGGCATTAGAAAAGAACATCGGAATAAAACCTGGAATAATCATAATCGGCGATTTAAATACCAGTAATAAAGCAATTGCTAAAAATTGCCCTAATGCACCCCAAATAAAACCAAACACCATTGCATTAGGTGAAAAAGCATAAATTGCCGCACAATCGATCGCTAATACTGCATTAGGAATAAGTTTTTCAGATATTCCTTTAAACGCTTCAGACAATTCAGCAACAAACATTCTTACGCCACCAACAATAACTTGGATTGCTACCGCGAATTTAAGCCCTGTTTCTAAAATATAGATTGTCCAATGCGTTGAACCGGCCATAGTTTGTAAGTTATCTAAACCAAATGACAGTAAAATAATGCCAAAAAAGAAGGTCATCACAATAGCTGTAGCCGCGATACTATCGTGAAAAATATGTAACCATTTTGGTAATTTTAAATTATCAACAGAATCATTTTTATCCCCAAGCTTAGGGGCTAATTTAACGGCAATCCAAGAGCCTAACTGTTGCTGATGACCAATAGAAAACCCTGCCCCACCTGTTACTGCTTCGGTTGGCTTAAACATCATGTTGGAAAATATTCCCCAATATAAAGCGGTAATAATTGCGGAGTAGATGATGGTTTCCCACATACCGTAACCAAACAGAAAATAAAATAAGGTAATAAGTCCTACTTGTTGGAACATAATATGACCGGTTAACATAATGGTTCGAATACCGGTAATACGTCGAAAAATAACCAAAAGGATATTGATAGCCAGTGCCAGTAATACCGCATATCCGACCCAAGAGTAATGTTCTCCCATACCATTTTCAACAGCAACCATCGAAGCATAAGTATCAATAATCGATCCTTTAATGCCATGATATTCCGCTAACTTGGCAATAACGGGTTTAAATGTTGAAACCAATACACCCGAACCGACTTGCAATAACATAAAGCCGACAATTGTTTTGATGGTTCCTTTTAAAATTGTGGTAACGTCTTTACCTAATAGGCAGTACCCCAGCATCGTTACTAACCCTAGTAATAAAGGCGCTTTGGTCATGACTTGACTATAAAAAATATAAAATACGTTATAGATTACTTCCATATGCCCCTCTCATTGATTATGGGCATTTTTTAAATTGAAAGTTGATACTACGCTTACAATTTATAGATAAACTTTATCCTAATGCCCTTTATATGGTTGTTCACTATTAAGTGAATCTTTGAGCTTAATTAATACGGTACGTTGTTAATCAAATTTATTTAATTAACGCTTGCTATATTCCATAATCATAATGAATCACACAATGATTATTTATGATTATTTTGATTGAGATCACTTTTCCCAATAACCAACAGCAATATCTGTGATCAACTTCACATTACAATGAAAAATAATGACAATAAATTAAATCTATATCTATACTTATCAATATTAAATTTAGATTTAAACAAATAAATCAATGAAGATAATTGACAAGTTTTGCAATGATAATTATTATCAAAGTAATCAAATTTGATCAAATCATTAAGGAACATAAATGAATGAAATAACGCGACATAACGAAATCGTCGCTTTAGTTAATGAAAAAGGTGAAGTGAAAGTGACAGAATTAATTGATCACTTCGGTATATCACCAGCAACAGCTAGACGAGATATCACCAAGTTAGATCAGGAAGGTCGAGTTAAAAAAGTACGTAATGGTATTATGCGTTTAGAGGAGCAAAAGCCTATCTGGGCACCAATAGCCAACAACAATACTGATCATTATCACGAAAAAGCGCGAATTGCTATTCGAGCAGCCAAATTATGTGGTAACGATGAAAATGTCGTGATTAATTGTGGTTCAACCGCATTTTTATTAGGTCGGGAATTATGTGGAAAAAATGTCTCTATCATCACGAATTACTTTCCACTCGCTTGTTACTTAATAGAACATGATCATGAAAACGTCATTATTATGGGCGGTTTATATAACAAAACCCAAAACATTATTCTTAATCCAATCGCAAGCATTACCGATTCTTATGCAGCTAAATGGATGTTTACTAGCGGTAAAACATTAACACCCACCGGTCTTTACAAAAATGAAATTTTAAGTGCAGTAGCCGAGCAACAAATATTAGAAAAAGCCGAAAAATTAGTGGTTGTCGTTGATAGTTCAAAAATCGATACCAAAGCAAACTCTGGCATGCTTTTTTGCCCAGTAAACAAGATTGATATTTTAATTACAGGCACACAAGCGAATAAGGAAGTGATTGAATGCATTAAGAAGCAAGGAGTTGAAGTGATATTAGTCTAACTATTAAATAAGGAACATAGTATGAGTAAAGTAAACGAAATTACCCGTGACTCTTGGATTTTAAATACCTTCCCTGAATGGGGAACTTGGCTCAATGAAGAGATCGAAGCGACCGAAGTTAAGCCCAATACCTTTACCATGTGGTGGCTTGCCTGTACAGGAATTTGGTTAAAATCAGCAGGTAATACCAATATTTGTATCGATTTTTGGTGCGGTACGGGTAAAAAAACCCATGCTAATCCATTGATGAATAAGCAACATCAAATGATGCGAATGGGGGGAGTACGTGAATTACAA
Source organism: Gilliamella sp. B3783 (assembly GCF_026536125.1). NCBI lineage: Bacteria > Pseudomonadati > Pseudomonadota > Gammaproteobacteria > Orbales > Orbaceae > Gilliamella > Gilliamella sp. B3783. The sequence continues at coordinate 19,705 of NZ_JAFNOU010000013.1, read as the reverse complement.
CCTAACTTAAGAACCAGCCCATTTGTGTTGGATCCTTTTGCAATTAAAGAAATCGATGCAGTTATGGCAACGCATGATCATGCTGATCATATTGATGTTAATGTTGCAGCAGCCGTGATTCAAAATTGCTCACCTAAAGTTAAATTTATTGGGCCTAAAGCTTGTGTTGAGTTATGGAAAAGCTGGGGCGTGCCAGAAGATCGTTGTATTGTGGCTAAAGTGGGTGACACAATCACTGTAGGTGATATCACCATTAAAATACTAGATTCTTTTGATAGAACTTCACTTGTTACTCTTCCTAAGGGTGTTTCATCAACAGATAAAGCCATTTTAGATGGTATGAACGATCGCGCAGTTAACTACCTATTTGAAACATCAGGGGGCTCACTTTATCACTCTGGTGATTCACACTACTCTAACTATTATGCTAAACATGGTAATGATCATAAAATTGATGTTGCCTTACTCTCGTATGGTGAAAATCCTCGTGGTGTTACTGATAAGATGACATCTGCTGATATTTTACGTGCAGCAGAATCGCTTAACACCAAAGTTGTGATTCCTTTTCATCATGATATTTGGTCAAACTTCCAAAGTGATCCGCGAGAAATTGAAGTGCTTTGGCAAATGAAAAAAGATCGACTTGAATATCAATTTACACCATTCTTTTGGCAAGTTGGTGGTAAATATACTTACCCGACCGATAAAAATAAAATGCATTATCAACACTATCGTGGATTTAGGGATATCTTTACTGATGAACCAGAATTACCTTATCGTTCCTTCTTATAAGCAAGGTAATTTAAAATTATAGTTATTACGATTATAACTAAAAAAATTTTTAATTAGTTTTTAGGTTGGACGTTTAGTGATTTATAACTTCTGTTTTGCCACACTGACGTCCAAATTTTTTAAAATTGATTATTCATATTGCTCAAATAACTATTTAGCAAACAAATAAAATCGATATTTAATGCTGTGTATACCTGATTTGTTGTGGTTATTTACTACGTCTAAATCCGTAAAATCTATCCAGATAAAGCCAATTTAATTCCCAGCTTAATTTACTTTGTCAACCTACTGTATAAATAACAATCAAAAGTAAAATTGGCATAAATACGATTAAGAATTTAGCCCAAATCACAACATCATAGGCTAAATTCTAAATAATGATGATGAAAGTATAACGGCATTTAGCTAATGTTCACGCAATATTTAAAGCTAACTTCGCCGATAATAGTTTATGTTCAACGACTAATATAATTTAGTAAATTATCTTTTATTAATCAGTCAATACGTTTAATAAAATGCTTTAATTTAAAACCCATTGCAATAAGTGATGCAAAATAGACAAAAACGCCAACAATAACCAGTAAAAATAACCGTGCCAAACGCAGTAGCATTGAACCCGTTGACCAATCTGGTAATAGTTGTGCGCCAAGCCATAATACTATAGACATAAAAATGACTGCGATAATAACTTTAGTTAAAAATTTATACCATCCTGGTTGTGGTTGATATAGTTGTTTTTTACGTAACTGCCAGAACAGTAATCCTGCATTAAAACATGCCGCTACACCAATTGATAACGATAAACCAGCATGTTGTAGTGGACCAATAAACACTAAATTCATCAACTGCGTTAAGATAAGCGTAATAATGGCTATTTTAACTGGCGTTTTAATATCTTGTCTGGAATAGAATGCGGGGGCTAACACTTTAATTAAAATTAGACCAAGTAAACCAATGGAATAAGCAACTAATGCACGTTGTGTCATTAACGTATCATTTAAAGTAAATTGTCCATATTCAAAGAGTGTTGAAATCAACGGTCGTGAAATAACCCCAAGCGCCACAGTACTTGGCAATGCCAATAAAAAACATAATCTTAATCCCCAATCCAACAATTCTGAATATTGCTGATGATGACCTTTCGAAAAGCTTTTAGCTAATGAAGGTAACAAAATTGTACCAAGAGCAACGCCAAGTACACCTGCTGGAAATTCCATTAAGCGGTCAGCATAATACATCCAAGAAACCGAACCAGAAATTAAAAATGAGGCGAAAATAGTATTAATAATTAACGAAATTTGTCCAACAGAGACCCCTAAAATTGCCGGCCCCATTTGTTTTAATACACGCCAAACACCGCTATCTTTAAAATTAATACGCGGTAAAACTAGCATGCCAATTTTTTTTAAAGCAGGAAGTTGATAAAGTAATTGTAAGATGCCACCAACGACTACCGATACAGCTAATGCTAACACCGGTGGATTAAAATAAGGCGTTAAAAAAAGCGTAAATATGATCATGCTAACATTGAGTAAAGTTGGCACAAAAGCGGGGACAGAAAAGCGATTCCAAGTATTAAGTATTGCACCAACAAGTGACGCAAGCGAAATAAAAAAGATATAAGGGAAAGTAATTTGTAATAAGCTGGTGGCCAGTTCAAATTTTTCGGTAGATTCTTGCATAAAACCAGGTGCGGTTAACATAATGACAAAAGGTGCAGTTACTATGCCGATTAATGTCACTATAGCTAATACTAATGTTAGTAATCCTGCAACATAAGCAACAAATGTACGAGTAGCGTCAACACCTTGTTGGTTTTTATATTCAGCTAAAATTGGTACAAAAGCTTGTGAAAAGGCACCTTCAGCAAAAATACGTCGAAGTAAATTAGGCAATTTGAAAGCAACAAAAAACGCATCGGTTGCCATTCCTGCCCCAAAATAACGGGCAATAATAGCATCACGTACAAATCCTAATACACGCGATACCATTGTCATAGAGCTTACGGCAGCTAAAGATTTTAAAAGATTCATATTCGATTTATATACAAAGTATATAACTTAACACTGACAATGAAACATAGTCTACAAACTATTCGTTTAAAGCACCATGCTTTTTTCAATAAACTTAGTTTTGAAGAAAATGCTATTTTTGCAAACAATGACGAAGTTAATTTATAAAAAAGTCGAAGTAACATCATACTTATGTAAAAGTGATTAAGGTTAACATAATGTTTAAGTATAAAAACCATACGTTTTTGCTTATTTGCCTGCACTATAAATATGTGATAAATTGACGCCCCGAACAACATTTACACTAATTTTTTTATGAATCAAACAACAAATCCGTCACCTATAAAAACGGGCGGCTTTTTAAATACTATTGAACGAATAGGCAACAAAATCCCCGATGTAACAACACTTTTCTTTTATGCTTTAGTTATCTGCTTTATTGCCTCTTTATTACTTTCTTTTGTCAGTTTCGATTACATCAACCCTGTTACCAAAGAAAAACTAGTTGTCGCTAATATGCTAGCACCCGATCATTTAGTAACTTTTTTTACTAAAATGGTCCCAAATTTTGTTAGTTTTCCACCTCTTGGTATTACTATCGTTGCCACATTAGGTATTGGTATTGCTGAAAGTAGCGGCTATATTCATGTGTTACTCAAAAAGTTATTGGCAGTTACACCTAAAAAATTGGTCACTCCATCAGTCATTTTTGTTAGCATGGTTTGTCATATTGCGTCAGACTCAGCTTATGTTATTTTAATGCCGGTATCAGCCATGATGTTTTATGCCACTGGTCGTCATCCTCTTGCGGGCATTGCTGCCGCTTTTGCGGGATTAGCCGGTGGTTTTAGCTCTAGTTATACACCCTCAATTATCGATCCTATCATGCAAGGCTTTACCCAAAGTGCTGCACAGATCATCGATCCATCTTATCAAGTTAATGTGCTTTGTAACTATTTTTTAAGTTTTGGCGGTACTTTTTTTGTTCTACTAGCTTGTTGGTTTGTTACCGATAAAATCGTTGAGCCCCGCTTAAAGGCCAATATGCCTATAAATACTGATTTACAGTTAGATAACCTTGCTGATTCACCAGCAATCACCCCTATTGAAAATCGAGCATTTAAAGTTGCATCAATCGTATTTTTAGTCATCGCTGCTGGTTTGGTACTTTTATTATTACCACAAGACTCTTTATTACGTGCACCTGATGGCAGCTTAACAAGTAATAAAGCACCAATTATGCAAATTATTGTGCCATTATTATTTGTGTTTTTTGCAATTCCGGGCTTGATTCACGGCTTTATTACTGGGGCATTTAAGTCTTCTCGCGATATTGTTAAATCGATGGAAAATATCACTAAATCACTTATTCCTTTTATTGTTTTTGCTTTCTTTTGTGCGCAATTTTTATATGTGTTTTCCAATTCTCAAATAGGCACATTGATTGCAATTGGTGGCGCTGAGTTTTTGAAAGCGTTACATTTACCTTCGGTTGTAACAATATTTGGTGTGATCATTTTAACCAGTATGTTAAATGTGTTAATTACCTCTGCTTCATCTAAATGGGCTATTTTGGCACCAATTTTTGTGCCTATGTTAATGTCTGTGGGTATTTCGCCTGAATTAACGCAAGCCGCTTACCGTATCAGTTCGGCAGTGAACGTAAGCACACCTATGTTTGCGTTTTACCCGCTAATTATTGCCTATTGCCAGCAATACTGCAAAAACACAGGCGTAGGCACATTAAGTTCTATGATGATTCCTTATACTGCCGCGCTGCTTATTGCATTAACTGTAAACTTGTTACTCTTTTGGTTCTTAGGTCTACCAATTGGGTTTGATAGTGGTTACGTTTATCCACCCGTAAATAATTAGTACCAATAAGAGGTCATTTTATTATGAATATTACTGAACAATTAGTTGAACGTTTTTTGCGTTATGTTAGTGTTCCAAGTCAAAGTGTAGTTGGATCTGCGCAAGTACCTTCTACTCCTGGACAAACCGAATTAGCTAAATTACTTAAGCAAGAATTGATTGAACTGAATTTGCAAGATGTACATCTTGATGAGCACAGTATTGTTACGGCTAAATTACCGGGCAATAATCCACATGCCCCTAACATTGGTTATGTTGCTCATTTAGATACGGTGGATGTAGCCTTATCAGATAAAATTCACCCTCAACGCGTTACCTTTAATGGTGAGGATATTTTATTAAATAAAGATAAAGACATCTGGTTTAAAGTTAATGAACACCCTGAATTAAATAAATACCTTAATCAAGAGTTGATTGTCACTGATGGCACAAGTGTTCTAGGTGCAGATAACAAAGCCGCAATTGCAATAGTTATGACGATGTTAGATCAGTTACAAAAGCAAAATTGTACTCATGGTGATATCTATGTAGCTTTTGTACCTGATGAAGAAGTCGGTTTAAATGGCGCTAAAAAACTTGATTTGAACCGTTTCAAACCTGACTTTGCTTATACTATTGATTGTTGTGAGTTGGGTGAAGTGGTGTACGAAACATTTAATGCTGGTTCAGCAATCATTGATATTACAGGGGTATCTGCCCACCCAATGTCAGCTAAAAATGTATTAATCAATCCTATACGCGTTGCAAATGATATTATTAATTGTTTTGATAGTTTCGAAACGCCTGAACACACAGAAGGTAAAGAAGGCTATTTTTGGTTTAATGATATCGTTGGTAACCAAAGTACTACGACACTAAAAATGAGTATTCGTGACTTTGATTTAGCAAAATATCAAGCTCGTAAAGCATATATTCAAGACGTAGTAGACTTTATTAGTCGTAAATATCCAAGAGCTAAAATTGAATGTAAAATTACAGATACTTACAGTAATATTGCCAACTATTTAGGTGATGATCGTCGCTGTATCGATTTAATTTATCAATCATTTGAACAATTGAATATTGAGCCTAATACTATTGCTATGCGTGGTGGTACTGATGGTTCGGCACTATCAGCAAGAGGATTAACCACACCTAATTATTTTACAGGTGCTCATAACTTTCACTCTTGCTTTGAATTTTTACCATTATCATCGTTCCTTAAATCATTTGAAGTAACAATGAAAATCATCGAATTAGCAAATAAAGTTTGATCATCTAATGAAAGAGGGAAATTATTCCCTCTATTTAAATTATACATTGTATCAATGAGTTACAGCTTTCTGCTTTCAACTTTAATTTGAATTGAAATCTATCATACATTTAGCAAGCTACGGCACTCTAGATTTATAACTTACCGTCATAAAAAAGGTGCACGGCTTACCAGACATACGACTTCACCGCCAATATTCTTTATATAACAAATTAGTTAAAGCAAACAAGGCTTATAAAAATTGCGATAAATAAATCTACCACTCTCATTTTACACTGTAAATCCAGAGCATTTAGATTGATTATTATCATTATTATTTATCAATCTTTATTATTAATTTCTAATTCTGTAAACCAATTTGCATGAGCTAGATAACAAATACCAAAGTAACCTCAATTTTTAGTGACATCAAATAAGTATTTATCTTTATTAATAGTTTTTTTATCGTTATAAAGATGAATTAAGATCATAGAAAAATAGGTCATGTGGTTTAGTTCGGTGATTACTCAAAAAATACTATTTTTAGTAATTTTTTAGCTTGCAGGATAATTTCATTAAATAAAAATGTTTGCTTTAGCTATTCAAGTCTAATACTAAGTAAAGTTGAAATCTATTCTAAACTGATTAATATCGAACTAACTCACTTGAGTTTAATATCTTTTAAATTGGTCTGTTTTGATATTTGAAATATGAAGAGAAAGATGGTGGGTCGTGAGCGATTCGAACGCTCGACAAACGGATTAAAAGTCCGCTGCTCTACCGACTGAGCTAACAACCCATTTTAGATAACAATTGCAATGTCCTTAAGAATTAAAGTTACAAGCAATTTCGGGTTGCTATATTACTTACTATTATCAAGCAGTGCAACCCTTTTCTTGCTTTTTGCATCCAATAGCTGGTTATTTATACATTTTACTAAAGTGATGCTAATTTTTTATTAGCAAGATCAACGGTATTTTTATCTTTAGGATATTTACTGACAACTTGTTGAAAAACGGTTTTAGCAGTTTTTTTATCGCCTTTGTCCAATAAGATTATACCAACCTTATAAAGGCTGTCTGCTGCTTTAGGAGAAGCTGAAAAATCTTTTACGACTGTCGCATAATAAAACGATGCTTTATCTTTTTTCCCTTCTTTATAGTAAAGTTGACCTAGCCAATAATTTGCATTAGCTAGGTAACTTGACTTTGGGTAAGCTTCAATGAACTTTTGAAAGGCAGCGATAGAATCACTGTTTTGTTTACCCTCAGAGACATATTGCATGATAAAGTTATAATCTGCTTTATCGTTACCTGATGTTGTCCAACTTGATAAGTCTGAAGATGGCGTAGCTGATTGAGAATCAGTAGATGGAGCAGGTGCAGGTGAAGACGAATTATCTTGTGAAGAATTAGTATTTGATGAGAATCCTGAACCACCAACCATTTGTTGAAGAATCATCTTTTGACGTTCTATAGTTTGGTTGAGTTGGTATTTAGTTTCTTCCAATTGGCCACGAAGTGTATCCAAATCTGATTGTAAATCACTAATTTGTTGCTGATTTTGTATTAATAATTGACCTTGAGCTTGAACTGTTCTATCGAGCTCAGAACTACCAGCGGCACAACCATAACCGGTAAACAAAAGAAATAAGAACAATATGAGTGTTTTTTTATACATATTATATACTCGGCGTGAACTTTAAAATAAAACGGCTGAATTATCAGCCGTTATCACAAGCTATTAATAACCAGGGTAAGTTACTACAGCACGACGGTTTTTAGCATAAGCTGCTTCGTCATGACCTAATACAGCTGGTTTTTCTTTACCATATGATACTACTTGTACTTGTGAGCCAGAAACACCATTACCTTGTAGGTATGATTTAACTGCGTCAGCACGACGTTCACCTAAAGCGATATTGTATTCTGGTGTACCACGTTCATCGGCATGACCTTCAACAACTACGTTTACAGAAGAATTTGCACGCATAAATTCTGCATGTGCATTTAATAATGTAGTATATTCAGATTTAACATTATATTTATCAAAATCAAAATATACAGTATTAGTTTGTTGTAATCTGTGAAGTTGTTCTAAAGCTTCTTTTGACAAAGAACCGTTTGCACTACCGCCAGCATTGCTGCTTTTGCTTGATGAACATGCAGTAAGTGCGATTAATGGTAAAGCAACCGCAGCTACTTTAAGAAATTTAGAAAATTGCATTGTATTAACTCCTTTGTGTTTGAATAAATTATTATTTATATTTTATTTATCTGACTACTCAGTAACAATTATTACTAATTAGTCAGATTAGCGCTATATATTATAACGACCTAACATTTTGTACAATTTTAATATTCATAATATCGATTAAATTTTAATCTCTTCTTATAAATAAGGTGACCAAGCAGGGAATTTCACCTGTCCGTCAGTCGCTGGTAATTTAGCTTTGAAGTTACCATCAGTTGAAACTAAATTCAAAATTGTACCTAATCCTTGTGTTGAACTATAGATGATCATAGTACCATTTGGTGCAATACTTGGTGTTTCATCTAAGAATGTATCGGTTAAACGTTGATAAGTACTTGTTGACATATCATAACGAGTAATATGTTGTTCACCATTGTTAGTTGAAATCATTGCAATGAAAGAACCATCTGGTGCAACGCGCGCATTTTGATTTTGGGTATTATCCCATGTTAAGCGTTGTGATGTTCCACCATTAATATTGATACTATAAAGTTGAGGTCTACCTGCCTGATCTGATGTATAAACAATAGTTTGGCTATCTGGCATCCATGATGGTTCAGTATCATTACTGCGACCTGATGTAATTTGTGTGATTTTTTTAGAGCCCAAATTCATAACATACAAATTCAAACTCCCATCTTTAGATAAGGCGAACGCTAATTTACTACCATCAGGAGAAAATGCAGGCGCACCATTATGTTTAGGGAAAGAAGCAACAGTTTCAGAAGCTCCACTATCTAGCGTTCTGATTACTAATGATGAATGACCACCCTCAAAAGTTACATACGCTAATTTTTTTCCATCTGGTGACCAAGCTGGTGACATTAATGGTTCCTTAGAACGATGTACTGTCATTTGATCAAAGCCATCATAATCAGATACTCGCAATTCGTGAGTAAACGGTCCTTTAGTTGTTTTTACAACATAAGCGATACGCGTTCTAAATGCACCTTTGATACCAGTTAGTGATTCGAAAATTTCATCACTAGCTGTATGTGCAGCATAACGTAACCAACGTTTTTCGATAGCGTATTGATTTTGAGCTAATACCGCACCCGGGCGAGTTACGGTATCGATTAATTGGTAACTGATAAGATATTTTCCAGAGGCATCAGGTTGAATAGTACCCACAACGACAGCAGAAACACCTAGTTTACTCCATAATGCAGGGTTAACTTCTGAAGGTGATGTTGGTCTTTGTGGCATGCTGCTCACATCAATAGGATTAAATTTACCACTATTACGTAAATCTGAAGCAACGATGTCTTCTATAAATTGTGGAGGCTCGCCCGAACCCGTCCATTTAAAAGGCACCACAGCTATTGGTTTAGCAGTACTAACACCATCGGTAATAATAATGCGAACTTCTGCATTCGCAATCATTGTATAAAATAACACAAAAAAAGTTATCAAAAAGCGAGAAGCAAATTTGATCATCTTAGATTCCTTAATAAAAACAAAATAAATTGCGTTAAAAATAAATGCAAACAAGAAATAACGCGCAAGAAAAATCCGTGATTTTTTAATATATTACAATCATTTAGTACTATATATTAAACTTTATAAAAGATTAAAACTTTTACAGTCAGAAAGATAGCCGATATCGCGTAACAAGTCCATACTCTTCAAAATAAAAAGATTTTCAAAATATTAACTTTTTACCTACTCGCTATTATCAATACATTTAAGATTAACAATTATGACTAAGTGATTAGTTGTATATACTAATCCGATTTTATTAAGGTTGAAAGAGGAATAATATACAATATTTAGACAAAATTATTTGATTATCCAGTACAAATATATCAGTTGTTACATACAAACAACAAAAACATAACATTATGATTTATTTTTATAAAATTATTATTTTTGGCATATCTCACAATAAAATGTATTACGTTGCCCTATTTTTTGTGATTTTATTTCGGTTTGGCAAAGATAACATTTTTCGCCATCTCGACCATACACTTGCAGTTTTTGAGCAAAATAGCCAGGTTTACCATCTGATTGAAGAAAATCTTTAAGGGTTGTACCACCTTGTTCAATCGATTTAGCCAAAACATGTTTAATAGCTATCACTAACTGTTCAAATTCGAATAAAGATAAAGTATTTACTTTACGATTAGGGTTTATTTTTGCCATAAACAGTGATTCTGATGCATAAATGTTACCAACCCCCACTACTATAGGGTTATCCATAATGAACGTTTTAATTGGCACATGACGATTTTGAGCTTTTGAGAATAAATATTTGGCAGTCAATTCATCACTTAATGGTTCAGGCCCTAGATGCTGTAACTGAGTAACGTGGTCAAGGTTTTTTGCCCAAAGCCAAGAACCAAAACGCCTTGGATCGGTATAACGTAATATCACACCATTTTCAAGAATTAAGTCTACGTGATCATGTTTAGCGGCTTGTTGAGGATTTAATAATACCCTTAAACTACCAGACATACCTAAATGAATAATAATCCAATTATTAGGTAACTGGAGCAACAAATACTTTGCCCGTCGTTTTACATCTAAAATTTCTTGGCCATGAGCGTTGAAAATAGCTTCACTGATAGGCCAACGCAATTTAGATTGCCGAACAATAATTTGCTTAATGGTTTGTCCTTTAAGATAAGGCAGAATCCCTCTTTTGGTTGTTTCAACTTCAGGTAATTCAGGCATATTTAGTTACTCAATTATTTAACATATCAGTGACCCAAGTGGGTGCTTGCTGTCCTTGCATGGATTGATTATTACCCGAACACAAACTCTGAGGGTTGATAGTCCAAGCAGGTAATGTTCTACTACCACTGCCGTCACATTGCCATTTGCCATTACTATCAATAGGTATCATAAAAATATTTTGTGGCATAGGTAATACCAATTTTTTCGGAGGATTATTTTGTAAATACTCACTATAAATCTTCAATGCACCCGTTGCCCCGGTTAATTTCATCGGGGAATGATCATCAAGTCCAATCCAAATGACAGCAACATTTTTACCATCAATACCAGTAAACCAGCTATCACGCGAATCATTACTTGTCCCTGTTTTTGCAGCTAACTTAAATCCACTATATTTTGTTTTTAGCGATCGCGCAGTACCGGATTCAACAACTTGTTGCATAGCATAAGTTGTAAGAAACGCTGATTGTTGAGAAACCGCTTGTAACTGTTGGGGGTAACTTTGATAGACCAATTCACCTTTATCAGTTAATACGTATCTTAAAATGGTAAGCGGAGAACGTTGTCCATTGTTAGCAATAGTTTGAAACATCTGCGCTGTTTCTAAGGGAGTTAACTCCAAAGCACCAAGTAATCGTGATGGTAGATTAGGAATACGATCTGACGGTATACCTAAGGCTTCTAATGTATTTTTACTTGCATCTAATCCCAAGGCCATCCCTAAATTAACAGTGGGCACATTAAGTGAGAGCGCTAATGCATCAACTAACATCACTCTATCACGGAATTTACGATCATAATTTTTAGGTTCCCAATACGTGCCATTATCAAGTTTAATTGATATTGGTGTGTCATTGAGCCAACTATTTAGTTGATAGCGATCAGGTTGACCTAGTGCTGTCAAATAAGTTGATGGTTTAGCTAAAGAACCAATTGCTCGCCTTGTTAACCAAGCGCGATTATAACCTGGGTAACGAGGCTCTGCACTACCAATAATGGAACGAATTTCGCCGGTTTCTCGACTCACAACGACCATCGCTGTTTGTAAATCTTTATTCGTTGATTTACGCAAAGCATCTATTTCGTTAGTAACAGCTTGCTCCGCAGCAGCTTGAGCAACAGGATCAAAGGTGGTAAAAATCTTCATGCCTGATAGGTGATCAGCTTTATCACCTAATTGTTTTCGTAATTCGCTACGAACGACTTGCATAAATGCAGGTTGAGGAGAAATAACCCCGCCCTTAGGTAAAACTGAAAGTGGACGCTGACTTAATAAATTATAAAGCTCATCATCTATAATTCCTTGTTGTTCAGTCAGTTTTAAAACAACATTTCGACGTTCAATCACTTGCTGTGGCTGTGTCCATGGATTATACAGTGATGCGCCTTTTACCATACCCACTAAAACAGCTTGTTGATCTAAAGTTAATTCATTAACGGGGCGACCAAAATAGTAAAGACTTGCTAACGGAAAACCATGAATCTCTTCACTGCCAGCTTGCCCAAAATAGACCTCATTTAAATAGAGTTCTAATATGCGTTCTTTACTGTAGCGAGCATCTAAAATTAGTGCCATATACGCTTCTCGTATTTTTCGAGATAAACTGCGTTCATTAGTCAAAAAAAGATTTTTAACCGTCTGCTGGGTTAAAGTACTTCCGCCTTCAGTACGTCCTGTAGTGAGGTTAACAAAAATTGCTCGTCCAATCGAATACAAGCTAACACCGTGATGATCATAAAAACGTTTATCTTCTGTGGCGATTAATGTTTGCAGCAAAGAATCAGGAAATTCTTTTAATGGAACAAACAATCGCTGTTCTCCATTTGGAGAGTGCATCATGGTAATTAATTTTGGATCAATGCGTAGTAAGCCAAAATCACGCCCTGTATCTAAATTAATAATACGATCAACGCGGTTTTCATAAAACGTTATTTTGACACGAAATGCTTGTTCTTCACCATCTGGAAAAGTAAAAGGTCGACGGTAAATTTCAATAGAATCATTACTAACAATAAATTCACCTGGGCGGGTGGCTTTAGTATCTTGCTGACGATACTGCGCGCCCACTAACATACTAACGACATCACTTAAACTATATTCACTATCAGGTTCAAGATCAATGATCTGACCATAAACTGCCGCTGGTAATTCCCATACGTTACCATCAATTCTCTCTTTTATTTGTTGATCAAGATAGATACCGTAAAGAACGGTCACTGCAGCAAAAATAAGAAAAAGTTTAAACAATAACGACCAAAGTCTTCGCTTTAGTGTCATCTTATTTTTTTTAGCTTTTTTATTGGCTCGTTTTTGAGTTGATGTATTCAAACTGCACCTAAAATTTAGATTTTATGAAACTCGTCATATAATAACATATTTTTTAGCCGATATTATGGCATTGTTTGTGTAAAGAGTTTGAAGTAAGTATTCAGTTTAGTAGTTAAAAAATCACAAGCTTTAAAAAACAAGTTGGGATTTAATATCTTTAACTTTTTCTATGAATGCTTTTTTAGATTTACCAGTCAATCCTTCCGAAATTGGTAAACTTGCAGTTAACGGATTAACGGGTTTGTTATTAATATGTAATTCAAAATGTAAATGTGGACCTGTTGAACGACCAGTATTACCAGATAATGCTATTTTTTCACCTTGTTTTACTTGTTGACCTGGTTTGACTAAAATCTTGTCTAAATGCATATAAGTGGTCATATATTGCCGACCATGGCGGATAGCCACATAATTACCTGCTGAACCACTATATTTGGCAATCACGACCTCACCATTACCAACAGATAAAACAGGCGTACCGCGAGAGACAGCAAAATCAACACCATTATGAGGCGTAACAATACCTGTAACAGGATGTAAACGACGAGGATTAAAATTGGACGATACCCGCGCTTGCTTAGCTAAAGGATACCGAAAAAAGCTTTGTGATAAACTGCCACCAGTTATATCATAATACTTACCATCATCAGCTAATACGGCATAATAATCTTTACTACCATTTTTAATTCTAACGCCTAATAGTTGACTATTAGATAAACGTTTACCATGCATTTCTCTCGATAATACTACCGAAAATTTATCACCGACTTGCAATCGTCTAAAATCTAACCGCCATTGTAACGCTCGGGTTATAATGCCTATTTCACTACTGGTTAAACCACTTTTACGCGCATCGGCGACAAAATTAGCTTTAATTTCACCTTTAATAACCACATTTTCTGGAACGGCTTCTGCCGTTTCAGAACTCTCAATAAATTTATCGCCTGATTTTTCATATATACGGATATTATTACTAGAAATGGTCCAAGTAAAACTTTGTAGATTATGATCATCATCAGTTGTCCAACTAACTTGTTGACCTATTCTTAAATTTGCTAGTTGTTTGAATTTAGTGGTTAATTGATAAACATCATTTTTATTAACATTATAGCGTTGCAAAATATCATGCAAAGTATCGCCGCGCGCAATAGTATATTGCACGGTGTTGTCTTTATCATCAATAATGTCATCTAATTCATCTTTAACAATCTCATCTTCGGGAACATCTGATGATTCAGTAACCTCTTCATTTTTAGATTTTCCACCGACCACTTCTATTCGACCATCACCTACAACAACAGGAGAATTTACGTCATCGGTGACAGTCGTTTCTGCTTGAGGAGTTAAAGGAACATATTCCGTACGATCCAAATTAAGTGGTCGCCATAATATGGTAAATAAAATAACAATAAGAAGGACGCCTAATACTGAAAAATAGGGAGTTTTAAATTTATTTTTTTCAATACTAGGGGATTCAATCTTTCGTGCCAAAATTAACCTTAACTATTTATTATCTAAACTAATTCTTATCTAAACAATCCAACAGTTGCTGTGTTAATCTCAATAAAAATTGTGAATAGGCATTTTTTGATAAAGCGATATCTGTACCTAAGGGATTCAATTCCCCAATTCGAACATCAGTTCCATTCACTAATTTTTGAATAACTGCAGGGCTAAACTGTGGCTCTCTAAATACACATACTGCTTGATGTTCTTTCAACTCTTGTTTAATCGCATAAACCGTTTGAACACCGGGCTGTACTGCTGGATTTATGGTAAAACTTCCTAGGTTTTTTAATCCGAACTGTGACTCAAAATACCCGTAAGCATCATGAAACACAAAATACCCGCTATTTTGTACGTTAATCAGTTTTTTTGCAATGTTTTGTTCCGTTTCTGCTAGTTTAATAGTGAATTCGTTTAGATTTTCATCAATTAAATCTCTTTTATCAGGATATAAGTCGATAAGCTTATCGTGCACAGTCTTTGCAATGATTTTCGCTATCTGTGGAGAAAGCCATATATGCTCATCATATGAACCATGATGGTCATGTTCATCATCGAAATCCAACTTGCCATGTTCATGATTTTGAGTACCCGTTCTAAGTAGTTTTTTGATGTCTGGTATCGCCATTAATTCTATCTGTTTGTCTTTATCTATTCCTTTTAAAACGGTCGGCATAAAAGCTTCTAAATCCTCACCGACCCAAACTATTAATTGTGCTTGTTTGATTTTAACTAAATCAGAAGGTTTTAAAGAATAAGTATGGGGAGAAGCGCCATCGGGTAATAAAATATCTGTCTCGGTAACACCATAAGTTATAGCTTGAGTTATAAAACCAATAGGTTTGACTGAAGTTAAGACATTGGCATTGGCACGAATAGCAATACTTTGTGT
The DNA here is from genome assembly GCF_026536125.1 of Gilliamella sp. B3783. Lineage (NCBI taxonomy): Bacteria > Pseudomonadati > Pseudomonadota > Gammaproteobacteria > Orbales > Orbaceae > Gilliamella > Gilliamella sp. B3783. Next base: position 4,139 of record NZ_JAFNOU010000013.1, on the reverse strand, counting down.
GATAAATACCAAACTTAGTAGTATCAAAATCCGCCATAACTGTTTAAAATTTAGTGATATATATTTTTTCACATTATTACCTTATATTCATAAAATATGATATTATAGATGCATTAATTGTTATAATATAACATAACATGTCAGTGAGCAAGGATTTACACTAATATGACACAGCTAATTTCACTTGATAGGGTTTCGGTTGAACTTAACCAACAAAAGATATTAGATAATGTTTCATTTACTATCAGTACGAATCAAATCGTCACCTTACTAGGACCAAATGGCGCAGGTAAATCAACATTAGTCAAAGTTATCCTTGGATTAACCCCTTATTCTTCAGGAAGAATCAATCGTTCCGACAATTTAACAATTGGGTATGTTCCTCAATCCATTAAATTAAATCCAACTTTACCCATTACTGTAAAACGGTTTATGCGGCTAAATAAACGACTTAATAATGAGGATATCCTAAAAGTCTTAACAATGGTTAAAGCAGAATATTTAATCGATAAATCAATGCACCAGCTATCAGGTGGCGAATTACAACGCGTTTTACTTGCGCAAGCCTTAGCTAAACGTCCACAATTATTAATTCTGGATGAACCTACGCAAGGCGTAGATGTTAACGGACAAGTGCTATTATATGATCTCATTATTAATGCCAAAAATGAGTTTAATTGTGGTGTATTAATGGTTTCCCATGATTTGCATATTGTTATGGCAAAGACAGATGAAGTGATTTGTTTAAATCACCATGTTTGTTGTTCAGGAACGCCTGCTATTGTTTCTAACGATCCTGAATTTATTTCTCTTTTTGGTCAACATGGCGCATCACAAATTGCCGTTTACAAGCATCATCACAACCATCAACATGATCTTTGTAAGCAAGATGATGATCATCATAATAATTGCGTTACATGCTCTAATTAGGACATAAAACTATGATTGAGTTATTATTACCTTCATTGTTAGCTGGTTTGTGTCTGACAACAGTAACTGGACCATTGGGTACTTTTGTTGTTTGGCGCAGAATGTCATATTTTGGTGATACTTTATCCCATGCAGCTTTACTTGGTATCGCTTTTGGCTTTTTACTGCATATTAATTTATTCTATTCTGTTATTTTCATTACGCTTATTCTAGCTTTAGGTTTACTTTGGTTAGAAGCACAAAAACAATTACCAATAGATACATTGCTAGGAATATTAGCCCACAGCGCACTTTCTCTAGGCTTAGTCGTAATTAGTTTAATGGATAATATCCGTATCGATTTAATGGGATACTTATTTGGCGATCTTTTATCAGTGACGTTTATTGACGTCTATCAAATTATAATTTGTGTTGCATTAATAGGCATTTTATTATTATGGCGTTGGAATGATTTTCTCTTTATCACCGTTAGTGAAGAATTGGCATTTAGTCATGGTATTAACATTCAATTTACAAAACTGCTTTTAACGTTATTACTAGCTTTAACAATCGGTATTGCAATGAAGTTTGTTGGGGCGCTAATTATTACATCTTTACTGATAATTCCTGCTGCAACAGCAAAATACTATTCTAAAACACCGGAATCAATGGCACTAATTGCCATTATCATTGGAATGTTATCGATCATTTGTGGGTTATTATTCTCATTAATTTATGACACACCAACAGGACCATCAGTTGTATTAAGTAATACTTGTTTATTTTTTATATCATTGCTTATTTCAAAATTATTTTTAGGTGAAAAAACGAGTAAAATTTGAAAAAATTAAACATTTTTTGTGACTAAAAACGAATTAATTAAATTGGTTAATTTAAATATTACGCATAGTAATTAAGGTAATAACACAAATTAATTATTTAATTAAAGTAAATACTATGTCACTTGCAATTATTTATACTCGAGCATCAATAGGCATACAAGCACCTCAAATTAATGTCGAAATTCATATCAGTAATGGATTACCTGGATTTGTCTTAGTTGGTCTTCCTGAAGCAACGGTTAAAGAAGCAAAAGATCGCGTTAGAAGTGCAATTATTAATAGTGGTTTTACTTTTCCTTCCAAAAAGATCACAGTTAACCTGTCCCCTGCGGATCTTCCAAAAGAAGGCAGTCGCTTTGATTTACCTATTGCTATCGCAATTCTTGCAGCTACCGCACAAATTCCAACCGATAAATTGCTACATTATGAGTTTTTAGGTGAACTTGCTTTAACTGGCGATATTCGAGCAGTAAAAGGCGCGATTCCAGCGGCCATTTCATCACAAAAGAAAAAACGCACACTAATTATATCCGCAGAGAATCAATCTGAAATCTCGTTGATACATCAAAGCAACACCTTAATTACAAATAATTTGATAGAAGTCTGCCAACATTTATCAAATCAAACTAGTTTATCTTCAGTAGAATATCGGGAATATGAGAGTAATTATAACACCGATAGGAATTTAGAGGATATTATTGGACAAGAGCATGCTAAAAGAGCACTAGAAATAGCAGCAGCTGGTGGGCACAATCTCTTGTTTATAGGACCGCCAGGAACAGGTAAAACAATGCTAGCAACAAGGCTTACATCACTATTACCGCCACTCTCAGATGAAGAAGCCTTAGAAAGTGCAGCCATAACCAGTTTAGTTAGTGCAAATGGAACAATTAAAAACTGGCGTCAAAGGCCTTTCAGAGCACCTCATCATAGTGCTTCAACAGCGGCTTTAGTTGGTGGTGGTTCAATTCCTAAACCAGGTGAAGTGTCTTTAGCACATAACGGCGTGCTATTTCTAGATGAATTACCTGAATTTAATCGAAAAGTTCTAGATGCGTTAAGAGAACCAATTGAATCAGGAGAAATTATTATTTCTAGAGCTAATGCTAAAATCAAATTTCCAGCAAGGTTTCAACTTATTGCTGCGATGAATCCAAGTCCTACCGGTCATTATCAGGGAACGCATAATCGTACAACACCACAACAAATTATTCGTTATCTGAATCGACTTTCAGGACCTTTTTTAGATAGATTTGATATTTCTATAGAAGTACCGCTTTTACCTAAAGGAACCTTAAGTAAGAAAGTAACAACAACGGAAACAACCGAAATTGTCAAAAAAAGAGTGTTAGAAACCAGAAACAGGCAATTAAAAAGAAGTCATAAATTAAATAATCAACTAAACCCTAACGAAATTCAATGCTATTGCCAGTTATCGGAAGAAGATAATGAGTTTTTAGAACAAGCTTTAATAAAATTAGGACTATCAGCAAGAGCGTGGCATAGAATTTTGAAAGTATCACGTACAATTGCTGATTTAGATTTGTCTGATACCATAAAACGAAAACACATTTCAGAAGCACTGAGTTATCGTTCTATGGACAGGTTATTAATTCAATTACATAAAAACATTGGCTAATGATATTAATCATCAGTATCAACAAAATCATCAGTGACATCTACTTGTGGTTTGCCACCTGATAATGTGTGAAAACGTTTTGGCTTATTAATACGGGATAGATATTTTAACCAAGCTTTTTCAAATTCAGTGGAAGGTTCTTTTTTTCCTTTACAGACAGCAACAAATGATTTTTCTTCAGCTGTAACAGGCTTTCTGATTTCTGTATCTAGATCTTTAAAAGCACAGCCATGCTTTTCTAAAATTTGAGCCTCTTTAATTGTAAAATCTCCGTGGCGAGAAAATCCTCTAGGATAATTTTTATTATCAAAAAAACGTTGTTGACTTATAAAACTTTCAGCCATCTTATATCCTCTAAGTTGTAAAAGTAGTTGGGCGGGAATTATAATTAACTAAGTTAATCTGTAAACAAAATTTTTTTATTTATACTTGTAAAAACGACTGAACGGCTAAAATTAAGGCAAAACAATTATTTTGGCAGGGGCGGAGAGTCTCGAACTCCCAACACCCGGTTTTGGAGACCGGTGCTCTACCAATTGAACTACGCCCCTAAATAAGGTGGCGGAACGGACGGGGCTCGAACCCGCGACCCCCTGCGTGACAGGCAGGTATTCTAACCAACTGAACTACCGCTCCACCGTATTTGGTGTGTCTATAAAGCTAAAATTTAAAAGTCTGGCGGCACCCTACTCTCACATGGGTAATACCCACACTACCATCGGCACTACGGCGTTTCACTTCTGAGTTCG
>NZ_JAFNOU010000012.1:0-73822 GCF_026536125.1 Gilliamella sp. B3783 | reverse complement strand
ATGCCCGATGCCCGATGCCCGATGCCCGATGCCCGATGCCCGATGCCCGATGCCCGATTAAGACCACATTTTAACATATTTTTACTAATCCTTGTAGTGATTTACTTAATTTTTTCATAAAATTCAATTAGATAAACATTAAAACCATTACAACAAACCTGTATAGGAACTTGTAAAAGTTTTCGTCATAGTAAATAAGTTCGAAAATTTTGTAATGCTCATTTTGGTAAAGATATGTAAAAATTAATTTATTCAATAAGATAGATAAATAATAATGTGATCATAAATAACGTTTTTAAGTTCATTTAGTTTGCATAGATTAAAAAAGCGTATAGTCAATTATTCAGCTGTTAACAGGGTTATACGACTTTTTAAGTACAAAATACTTAGTAACAATAATCATTGTAATCAAGTAAATAACGTTGTATTTAACAATGAAAAATCAACAAGTTAAACAAGGCAATAGCTCAACTTTAAAAGTTTTGGCAAAAAAAACGATTTTGTTGTCAATAAGTCAGATTAATTATTCGTTTATAATCATAAAGCCAACCACTGAGCTAATTAAGATAGGTCATCACCTCAAAGTGTAATTAAGCGAGCAATATAGTTTAATTCTTCCACAGCAAGATAGGTTTTGATCCACTATATATTTAGTAAATTAAATGCCGATCAATAGCAAGTTAGATAAGAGAGAATATAAAATATTTTGTTTCTCAAAAAATGGATTACCCGTGTTTTTTTAGCAAAAATAGTTCATAGATGATTAATTTAATATAAAAATATAGAGTTATCATTCAAAGACCTTGCCAACATTTATCATAATTAAGCTAAATGATAAAACGTTAAACGTTTGCCTTTTCAAAAGGAAAACCCTATCGAAAATATTCATGCATAAAAGATCAAGTGTGAATAATTATCGATGCTGGATTTATTAATCACTATCAGCGATAATTTCAGGCAACTATACTAATTTTGATGTGATTATGTTTACCATTTACCATTCAAATCAAGTCGATTTACTCAAGTCTTTGGTAAGTCAATTAATGCAGCAACAACCATTAAATGATCTATTTATGCCAGACATGGTTATTGTGCAGAGTCAAGGAATGGCACAGTGGTTACAAATTGAGCTTGCTAATGAATTGGGAATTATAGCCAATGTTGAATTTCCTTTCCCTACTCAATTTATTTGGCAACTTTATCAAACGCTATTACCTAATGCTCCCATTGAAAATACGTTTAATCCTGAATCTATGGCTTGGCGCTTATATTATTTATTACCTAAAATTATTGATGAGCCTGAGTTTATTACCCTTAAACATTATTTAAATATTGATAAGCAAGATAGAAAGTTATATCAACTTGCAACGCGTATTGCACGTTTGTTCGACCAATATTTAGTTTATCGTCCTGATTGGCTGGCACAATGGGAAGCCAATAACACAGTTCAAGAATTAAACTTACATGCCGATGAAGTTTGGCAAGCAAAGCTCTGGCGTAAATTAATATCAATTAGTCAACCTTACCATCGCGCTAATATCTATCAACAAATGTTGGAGATTCTAGCAGATCCTCATTTCGATCCAGCACGGCTGACGCCATTACCAAAACGAATTTTTATTTTTGGTATAACTTCACTTCCACCAATTTATTTATCACTACTTTCAGCATTAGGACAACATATTGATGTCCATTTAATGTTTAATAACCCGTGTAAATGGTATTGGGGAGATATCGTTGAGAAACAATTATCACAATCACATAATGACCCAACCCAAATACCCAATGCTTTATTAACCTCGTGGGGAAAATTAGGTCGAGACAATCTATTTTTATTGCAAGAATGTATGAATAAGCAAGATATTGATGTGTTTGTCGATCAACAACGTGATTGTTTATTACACTCTATTCAACAAGATATTTTGGATCTTTATCCCCAAGTGGCAACTCAACACCCCATTCAAACTCAAGACCGCTCTATCTCTATCCATGCTTGTCATAGTGAACAACGCGAAGTTGAAGTGTTATATGACTATCTTTTGTCAATTTTTGATGCCGATCCATCACTTGAGTTACGAGATTGTATTGTAATGGTATCGGATATTGACAAATACGTTCCTTATATTCGTTCAGTTTTTGGTAATGCTTATGGGCAACGCTATTTACCTTTTACAATTTCAGATCAAAAAGCTCGCAATATTGATCCAATAGTACAGGGCTTCTTTGCGATATTGAATTTTCCACAAAGCCGATTTACTGCTGAAGATTTGTTTAATTTACTTGAAATACCAGCCATTTCTAAACAATTTTCAATCGATGAATCACAATTATCACTATTACGAATTTGGATTGTTGAATCTGGCATTCGTTTTGGGCTTGAACATAACCACAGTTGGCTATTTGGGCTTGAACGATTGCTACTGGGTTATACCATGACAAGCGATCAAGGTGGTTGGCAACAAATTTTACCTTATGATGGTGCAACGGGTTTAGATGCTGAATTAATAGGTCAATTAGCTGAATTTATTGGTGTAGTCAGTAAATGGTTAGTGTTATTAGATGAAGATAAACCTTTGGCAGAATGGCAAAGCTGCTGCCTTGAAATTATCAATGACTTTTTTTTCAAAGATGCCCAAAACGAATCAATATTATTGATGATTGAACAAGAGTGGCAAAAGCTGATAAATAGTGGGTTAACAGCTAATTTTTCCGACAAAATTTCAATTACAATTTTACATGATGCAATGCAGGCACGTTTGGAACAAAATCATTTAGCCCATCGCTTTTTAATTGGTAAAATTAACTTTTGTACTATGATGCCGATGCGTTCAATTCCCTTTAAAGTGGTGTGTCTACTGGGTATGAATGATGGTGATTATCCTAGGACTTCATTACCACTAGATTTTGATTTAATTGCAGAACATCCAAGACGAGGGGATCGAAGTCGTCGTAATGATGATCGTTATCTTTTTTTAGAAGCGATATTATCGGCTGAAAATCAATTATATATCAGCTATATTGGTCGTGATATAAAAGATGATAGTGAGCGCTATCCATCTGTTTTAGTTGATGAACTTTGTGATTATATTGCGCAATACTATTGTGAAGAAGGTGCTGAAAAAACAGAAAATACAAAATATTTTCCTGATTTTTTATGTATCCATCATACTCGAACCCCTTTTAATCCACAAAACTTTTTACAAGATCCAAGAAGTTATGCCGATGAATGGTTACCTGCCGCATTACAGCAAGGTAAAACTGTACCTTTTATCAGCCAAATTACCACTATCACAGTAGATAGTATTAATCTTGATGAACTAAAAAGGTTTTATCAGCATTCAATAAGGTTTTTTTTACAAAAACGCTTCCATTTTTATATCCATTATTTAGATGATAACTTACCCGATGCAGAAAATTTTAATTTAGATAACTTAAAGCGTTATCAATTAAATATAGCAATACTTGAACAACTAATTACAAAAGATGGCAATAATTCACAAGACGATCTTTATCAACGTTTAGCATTAAGTGGGGATTTGCCCGATGGCGCTTTTGGACAGATCATCTATGATGAGCAAAATCAAGCTATGCACGCTTTAGCTGATAAAATTAATCAAGAACGCCTAAACTTTACTACTCAAGAAGTTAATTTAACTATTTCTACAAGTCAATACGATTGTCAGTTGCAAGGATGGTTAACCCATATTCAACAAGATGGTATTTTAACTTGGCGCCCATCTAAATTATCAATTCGTAATGGGATTTCGTTATGGATTGATCACTTACTCTATTGTATTTTAAATCCCGATACACTCGACACTCAAAGCCGTATGTATGGTCGAGAAGAGACCCAATGGCGTTTTTCATATTTAAACGCTAATCAAGCCTTAGGTTTTCTGACTGATTTAGTCGAAGGGTATTTACAGGGGATAAATGAACCATTATTTATGCCAATCGAAAGTGCGTGGAGTTGGTTAATAACAGCCTACAACCCGAAAACCGGTGAAATTGTGCCGAGTGAAAAAGCCAATAATAAATTGTTAAGTACTTGGCAAGGTGGTTTGTATTATCCAGCTGAATGTGATAGTTACTATCAAAGGCTTTATCCTGAACTAACTCAAAATTTGATAGAACAAATTATTGTTTTAGCTAAGCGGTTTTTATTGCCGATCTTATTGCATCAAACAACAGTTGAATAGGAGGCATTATGTTTATTGATACACATTGTCATTTTGATTTTCCACTGTTTACCAATCATTTAGACGAATCAATAAATTATATCCGACAAGCAAATATTACCGGATTGATTATCCCGGCGGTTGCCGCTCATCATTTTGATACGGTGCTACAATTAGCCAATCATTATAACGAAATTTATGCTGCATTAGGATTACACCCAATATATAGCCATACTGAAGCTGATTTAGAACAATTACGTAATCGACTCAGCCATCTACCCCAAAAAGTGGTTGCAATTGGTGAAATAGGTTTAGATAAATATAATCTGACGATCGATTGGCAACAACAGTTATTCTTTTTTAGATCACAATTAATGTTGGCTAAACAATTCGATTTACCGGTACTTATCCATTCACGTAAAACTCATGATATTATGTATCACGAGTTACGCCAAGCCGATCTGCCTTGTCGTGGCGTGATACATGGTTTTTCAGGTAGCTATCAACAAGCGATGCAATTTATTAAGCTTGGTTATTCTATTGGTGTTGGAGGAGTCATTAGTTATGATCGCGCAAACAAAACACGCAACACAATTGCTAACTTGCCGCTTGCAAGCCTTGTACTCGAAACTGATGCGCCCGATATGCCATTAAGTGGCAAGCAAGGTCAAGCAAATCGACCTGAAAATATCGTCGAGATATTTAAAATTTTAACTGAATTACGCAGTGAATCACCCGAGCAAATACTTAACACTATCTTAACAAATACCTTGACGCTATTTAGTAGAATTAATAGAATGACCACACTGTGCAAAAAATAAATAACTAATTAATTATTATAAAGATATTTTATTTAACTAACCAGATGGTGTTTTTTTATGGCGAAACGTTATAACCAATTTTTTATTCAATCACTCATATCCCTTACACGCTTATTCCCGCTGTGGGCAATACTTTGTGCCGTAGCAGCCTATTTTTTCCCAAGCACATTTTTACCTGTGCGCCCTCATACATCACAGTTATTAATGTTTGTAATGTTTACTATGGGCGTAACGTTAAGTATTGATGATTTTAAACGCGTCGTTACCAAACCTAAAGCGGTAATAATTTGTACCCTACTGCATTATATCGTCATGCCACTGACCGCTTTAATCCTATCTAAATTGTTTACCATGCGACCTGAGTTATTAGTTGGCATGGTTTTAGTCGGTAGTGTTGCGAGTGGTACCGCATCAAATGTTATGATCTATTTAGCAAAAGGCGATGTCGCGTTATCTGTCACAATTTCGTCAGTATCTACCCTAGTTGGCGTAGTTGTTACCCCGCTACTCACGTTATTATTAGTTGGTACCACTGTTGAAGTTCCGGTTCTGGATATGCTTGTTCATATTGTGCAAATTGTGTTAATTCCAATTATATTAGGTTTATTGGTGCACCATTTACTCAACCCATTAGTAAAAAAATGTGAACGTTTTTTACCACTTTTATCGATGATCTGTATTTTATTAATACTTTGTGTTGTAGTTGCAGGTAGCCATGCACAAATAGGACAAGTTGGTTTTACAGTTATTTTTGCAGTTATTATTCATAATGGCTTAGGATTACTGGGTGGTTATTGGGGTGGACGTCTATTTGGATTTGACGAATCAACCTGTCGAACTATGTCACTGGAAGTAGGTATGCAAAACTCAGCATTAGCAGCAACCCTTGGTACAACTTATTTTTCAGCATTATCCGCTTTACCAGCAGCAGTATTCTCAGTTTGGCATAATATTTCAGGTTCATTACTTGCAGGATATTGGCAAGGCAAACCCGTTAAAAATAAGAAAAAAGCCAACAATTAACAAATATTATTGTAGAATAACCTTCAGTACTTTGTCTGACTTAATAATCGATTAAGCCAGGCAAAACAATATACATTCAGGGCTGATATTTTTCCCCTGTTAAGCCCAGTATTCCGATGAATTTTAGGTTAATTAAAATGAATAGCGAATTACAATTATCCCCTTTTGTGTATCGCATATTACCGTGGATCGCGGCATTTGCTTTTTTTATGCAATCGCTCGATACCTCGATATTAAACACTGCACTGCCAACCATGGCTAAAGACCTTAATCAATCACCGTTGAATATGCAATCAGCTGTCATTAGTTATGCTTTAACACTTGCATTGTTTATTCCGGTTAGTGGTTTTTTATCTGACAAATTTGGTACCAGAAATATTTTTGTTATGGCGGTGGGGCTATTTACTTTAGGGTCATTACTTTGTGCTTCATCCAATTCATTAATTTTCTTAGATATCTCACGCGTTATTCAAGGTATTGGTGGCTCCATGATGGTTCCAGTATCACGTTTGGTGCTCATCAAGTCATTTAAACGAAGCGACTTTTTAGTCGCTTTAAACACCGCAACTATTCCCGGTTTAATTGGACCGGTATTAGGGCCGGTACTAGGCGGTTATTTAGTTGACATGGTCAGTTGGCATTGGGTATTTTTGATCAACCTACCTATTGGTTTATTAGGAATGATAATTAGTTTCCGATATATGCCCAACATAAAAGGCGTGCGAATGCCTTTTGATTTATTTGGTTTTATATTTATTGTCATTACTTTTATTAGTGCAACGTTAAGTGTTGAACTTTTAAACCAAAATCAACAATATCAGCTACCCTTGTTACTTGTAATAATTAGTATTGTGTTTTTGTTTATTTATCGAGGATATGCAAATAAAAAACCAGCGCCGTTATTCCCTTTATCACTATTTAAGATTCGTACATTCAAAATAGGAATTATTGGCAATCTAATTTGTCGTTTAGGCATATCGGGGGTGCCTTTTTTAATTCCTCTATTATTACAAGTAGGATTTGGTTATTCAGCCATTTTTGCAGGTATGATGTTGGTACCAATGGCGCTAGCTTCAATCTGTACCAGAATATTCATTCCTCGAATTTTAGGGCGTTTAGGTTACCGTTTTGTATTAGTTGCTAACACCATATTTGCAGGCATTATGATTGCTTTAATGTCACTTTTGAATTCATCATCACCGCTTATCTTTATGTGTTTATTGCTATTTTGTATTGGTGGCATTAACTCTATTCAGTATACAGCGATGAATAGCATCACATTAGCAAATTTAGAAGGCGAAAATACCAGCAGTGGTAATAGTTTAATGGCAGTAAACCAACAATTAGCGATCAGTTTTGGTACAGGATTTGGCGCAGTATTAGTACGATTGATTAGTCATTCAACCAGTACTATTCATGCATTTCAATATACCTTTATTATACTCGGCGTTGTTACCATATTATCAAGCATGATCTTTGCCCAGTTAAAAAAAGAGGATGGACAAAATCTAACCTCTCATCATCAAGAAACAAGGAGATAACAATATGTTCCAGTATCAAATCATTCCAGTTACAGCTTTCCAAGAAAATTGTAGCATCATTTGGTGTGATAAAACCATGGAAGGCGCAATTATCGATCCTGGTGGTGAGCCTGAATTATTAGAAAAAGCAGTAGAAAAGTTAGGCGTTAACATAAAACAAATTTTGCTAACACATGGGCATTTAGATCATGTAGGTGCAGCAGTTACATTAGCAACTAATTTTGGTGTGAAGGTTATCGGACCTAGTCATGAAGATGAATTTTTATTTAATGCCTTACCACAACAATCAATGCAATTTGGTTTTCCCTATACCGAAAGTTTTTTACCCGATCGTTGGCTGAAAGAAGGCGATAAAATCCAAGTCGGCAACATTACACTTGATGTACTTTTTTGCCCCGGCCATACTCCAGGACATATCGTATTTATTAATGCAAAAGATAAAATTGCATTTGTTGGTGATGTACTATTTAAAAGTAGCATTGGACGAACCGATTTTCCTCGTGGAAATCATGCTGATTTAATCTCATCAATAACCCATAAACTTTTCCCACTGGGTGATGATTTTATCTTTGTTCCTGGCCATGGACCTATGTCGAGCTTTGGCAATGAACGAATGACTAACCCTTTTTTAGTCTAAGACAACTATTGGTTTAAATAAAAAGCAACATTAATAATGTAAACTTTTTAATGTTAAAATAGTTTACATTATAATTTTTTGTATTATTATTGCACTACTGTTTATTTTTTAATGGTAGAAAATAATGAAACTCACAACATATTATCCAACTTATATCAATACACTATTTAACTTATCATCTTGGCAACGCAAACTGTGTGCAACTACAGGGGCGGCCCTACTGCTAGGGTTAGCAGCTAATATCAGTATTCCCACATACCCAGTACCATTCACACTTCAATCGTTAGCCGTATTGTTAATTGGCGCTTTTTTAGGTCGTAAACTAGGTGCATTAACCATACTTCAATATCTCTTTTTAGGTGCAATGGGATTACCACTATTCGCTAACGGTAGCGGTGGAATTATGGCATTAGCTTCACCGTCATCAGGTTATTTGTATGGTTATATATTTAGTGCTTATTTAGCCGGTTTTGCTGCCGAAAAAGGGTACGATCGTCACTTTATTTTAGGATTAATTGCCTTCGCTTGTGCACATCAACTCTTATTTGTATTTGGTGTCGTTTATCTAATGGGATATATGCATATTTCACTTATCGAAGCACTAAAAGTCGGCTACTTACCTTTTGTTGGTGTTGATGCAGCTAAATTTATTATTGCAACTTGCGTAATGTTCTCATTATGGCGCCACCACGCACGCAAATAACCATGCAAATTGGCGATATTATTTTCCAAGCCCAGAATGAAGAAAGCGAATTCAATACAGCGATCACTCATTCTGGTGCCCAAATCAGCGCTGATGACATAATCAATCAAATAAGCCATGTTGGGTTATATATTGGCGATAATATCGTTATTGAAGCCACCCAAAAACATGGGGTAATCTATACCCCCCTTAATGACTTTTTAGCCGTTGCAAAATATAATCTTGTCGCAACCATTTATGATGAGTCAGTCATCAAAAATGCATTAACACGAGTTCAAACCTGCCTTGGGTTGCCCTATAACCATAGTTTTCGAGCAGATGATAAGGGCTTTTACTGTAGTGAACTGATTACTTTTGCCTTTAAATACCCGTCAGGTAAAGATTATTTTCAATTATATCCAATGAATTTTAAAGATTCTGTTACTAACCAAATTATCCCCTATTGGATCGATTATTATCGAGCACTTAACCAAACTATTCCACAAGGTGCATTAGGTTCACATCCACAACAGTTAATGCGGCAAACACATTTATTTAAAACTATCCGAACATATTAAGCTTAGCAAATAAAGTCAATAAAATAGGTCAATTGAACATAAAAAAGCGATTTGAAATAATTTAATTGTTGACATAGCGACATTAAATCTATAATATGCGCGCTACATTTCGGTTCCTCCATAGTTCAGTCGGTAGAACGGCGGACTGTTAATCCGTATGTCACAGGTTCAAGTCCTGTTGGAGGAGCCAACTTTTCACTTCATCTCATATCTATACATATCTAATTGATATATAGATCAATATATTATGTTTTTTTATTATACTGCTTATCTCTATACATTTATCAATTTTTCTTTGAATTTACTATTTTTTCGGGTTTAAATGCGGGTCAGCAAAAATGCTCATTTTTTCCTTAAAGGAAAAGAATTTTATTCCCTAAATAATTAAGACATACTTGTTAATCAAATCAATAATATTTGAGCAACCTATAAAAACTTGTATCTAAAAGACAAAAGTTAAATTGTTGAAATAGCGCTTTATTCAATATATAGCATAGTGACTTATTCCAATATCGACTTGAATTTTAATGATTTCAGACTTTTCTTCACCCACAAAAATGACCATAAACATGAAAGTAGGTTTCCGAGTGCCATAGAGATAAAAATGCCATTCATTCCCATTTTTTGAACAAAGACTAAATATAGTCCTATAGAAAAAATAATGATCATTCTAATATAAAGGATAATTACCGCAGGTAGGGGGGTTCCTGTCGCTTGAAAGAATGATGCGATTATCCATGATATTGCCAAAAAACAAAAGGTAAATGATACGATTAGCACTTGTTTGCTGGCAAGATCAATCACTTCCGGAATTGAAGTAAATATTGAAAATAACCAAGGAGAAAGTAATACATACACTGCTGCAATGATGCTACATAGTATCATTATTACCCTTAAGCTTAGATTAAAAGCTTCTTTAATCCGATCAAGTTGATTACGTCCATAATTTTGCGAAATAAAGACCGTCATTGCACCAGCAATAGCAATCATCGGAATAACTAAAATCTGATCAATTCTCCCAACCAATGTCCATGCATTCATTGCATTTTCATCAAAGGTATTGGTAATAATTTTATTGTAGGCAACGATAATGATATAAGTTGAGGCTGTCATTAAAAACTGAGGCAATCCAATCCCTATGATTTCTCTGGCAATTTTTCCGTTAAAGTGAGTAAAGTTAAATGTTAACGGAATTCTTGATTTTCCCTTGTGTATAAAGCGGATTAAATAAATAAAAGCCATAAATAACGATATTGTTGTGGCTAAACCTGCACCAGCCACCCCCATATCGAGTACAAATATCAATATCGGATCAAGTACGATATTGAGCGTTACCATAATCATAAATGATATTGCAGTAACATATGTCAGGCCTTCGCCAATAAGAATACCGCCATAAACCTGTAATAATATTATGAACAGTAAACCTGGGGCTAATGAATATAAAAACTGTAGACTATAAACTGTTGCTTCTAGGCTTAATTTATCACCTGATAATAAATCAATAATTTGTGGGCCAAAAGCATAACACATAATCATAAATGGCACGGTTAGCAGTAAAGCGATGACGACACCTGTAACACCCAGATTTTGATAATGATTAAATCGTTTTTCGCCGATCAATCGCCCCGTTGTGGTACTGAGTCCAACGGCTAAACCTGAGGCGATAGCTTCAAAGACAAAAAATAGTGGAAATAAAAGACCGGTTCCCGCCAACGGAGCTGAAGAAGTAGGATTGATCAATGAAATAAAATAGGTATTGATGATTAAGTAAGCATAATTTAATAAGTGACCAATGAGAATGGGGGTACCAATTTTTATAATTATTGGCATGATTGGACCTTCAAACATGTCTTTTTGCAATTTTTCTTGAAAATTTGACATAGATTTCTTTTTAAGTTTATTTTTTAAATAGTGATGTTATTTTTCTCTAGCGCAAAAAAGCGTCTAATCGACATGTTATCGAGAGCAAAATATCCATCTTTATACTCCCTGCCCGAACAGCACCTATCCCAACCTAAAACGTTTTGATAGACAGTTCATCGCGGTAAAACCTTCTTGCCTTTTGATGGAATGAATCGCAGAAACGATATTTTATTTACGACGAAAAAATTAACTGTCTGTAATTGATGGAATAATATAATCCGCCATGAGTTCCCACCTGTCGATTATCATCTTGTCGACTTTCGATACGATTGCCACTATCAGATCCTTTTCAGGAACACAATAGAGATAAGTTCCGCCTATGCCTGCCGCGAGAAAAGTGTTAATCCCCTTATCTTCTCTAAGCCACCACATATAGCCACAATCTTCCGTATGCTGTTTTAGCGATTCAGTTATCCAGTTTTCTGAAATGATCGGCTTATCATTGCAATGGCCTTTATTCAAATACAAATATCCCAAACAAAGCATATCACGCAGAGTTAAAGACAGCCCCCAGCCTCCGGTATTGATATTTTGAGGATCTTTTATCCAACCGGTAATATTTTCACCATAGACATCTTCTTTAGAAAAGGATTTCATCTGCTGGTCAACGATCTCTTTCACTCCTAAATGGCTGAATAATGATTTATTGGCAAATTCTCGAGTTGATATTCCAGTACTCCGCGTAATAATCGCTGAAAGAAGGTGGGCATTAGACATATTGAATTGAAACTCCCCAAGCTGGCCTTTTTGTCCCAACATTTCAAGCATAAACATCGTCCAATTCTTTTGCCTTCTCAACCTATCTAATGGCTCACTCTTTTTCCAAGAATAGGGTGCAGTCATGGTAAGTAAGTGTTTGATTGTCAGATGTCGCTTTAACATATCACTGGCTTTGGATTCCGCTTCTGGAAAGAAATCCAGTATTGGTTGATCGACGCTTTTTATATATCCCTTATCAATGGCTATTCCCACTAAAGCGGAAGTAACGCTTTGTGTTACTGAAGTGAGATGATGAGTATTTTCAGCATGGTAACCTTTGAAATATTTTTCAAACACAATGCCGCCTTTTCGCAAAATAGCGATTCCTTTAATAATACCTAGTTGAAAATTCAAGGCGACATCCAGCTCTCTCAATTTATCTGGATTCATATTCACCGATTCTGCATCAATGGTTTCTAATTCTTTTACATTAGCCATAATCAAGTATCCACTTTTTAAATCGTAAGGTATTTTCCGATTAGTGATTTTGGATTTTTCACCAAGTCTTTAGGCGTTCCTTCGGCAATGATTTCACCACCTTTTAATCCTCCTTCAGGACCAAGTTCCACAATCCAATCACACGATTCAAGAACTTCATGATTATGCTCAACAACAATCACAGAGTTTCCGCTTTTGATTAATTCATCCAACAGTTTTATCAGCTGAGCTGTATCATAAAGGCTTAAACCGGTAGTGGGTTCATCCATGATATACAAGATATTACCTTTTCGTTGCTGTCCTAATTCCTTCGCGAGTTTTAGTCTTTGGGTTTCCCCTCCGCTCATTGTTGAAGTGGGTTGCCCAAGCTTTATATATCCCATACCAATCCGTTCCATTATCTGTAACGGACGAACAATGACATCATTATCACTAAATAGGGCTATCGCTTCAGAAATCTGCATATCAAGAATTTCTGAAATATTTTTCCCTTTATACGTGACAGTTAAAACTTCGTTGTTATATCTTTTACCTTTACATTTTTCGCACGTTGCGTACATTTTTAAGCTACCTTCAGGAAAAATAGCTTTACGTCCACTACCATTACACTCTCGGCAAGCGCCCTCGGAATTGAAGGAAAAGTGTCCAGCCGTTAAATTTAACCGTTTTGCTTCGGGTTGTTCTGCAAATAATCTGCGTATCTTGTCCCATATTTTGGTAAAAGTAACAGGATTCGAATTTATATTTCTTCCTATTGGTGCCTGCGATACTTCAGCAAAGCCAGAAATATTTTCTGCGCCATCAAGCCTTTCGGCTATTGTTTCGATTAACAGTGATTCTTCTTCAAGATCTACTTCTTCCCCATTGGTATTGTTCTTATTGGCGTCAAAGCGAAAATAACTTTTTAACAGGGGCGTAAGCGTGTTCGATATCAAGGAGCTTTTTCCACTTCCGGAGACGCCCGAAACCCCAATAAGAACGCCTAATGGAAATGCGATTGAAATATCTTTTAAATTGTTGGTTTTGGCGTGTCGAATGACTAAACGAGGAATATCAGAATCATCGATATTTTGTTTTAACATCCTTACCGGCATTTTTGCCTTGCCGGAAAGATATTGTCCTGTCAATGATTTATCGCATTTTAACAGACCAGCATAATCACCTTCATAAATCACTTCTCCGCCTTCAATCCCCGCTTTGGGACCAATATCAATAATATGTTCAGCTATTTCTATCGTACTTCTGTCATGTTCCACAACAATAACCGTGTTACCCAAATCTTTAAGCGCTTTTATGGATTGTAAAAGTTCAAGTTTTTCTGATTCATGTAGACCTACTGTGGGTTCATCAAGAATATAGATAAGTGACTCAAGTTTGGATTCCAAATGCGAGTTAAGGAAGAGTCGTTGTATTTCCCCGCCACTTAGTGAGGACATTTCTCTATAAAGTGACAAATGACCTAAACGAGAAGCAATTAATGAGTTTGTCTTACTCAAAATATCGTTAAGAAGATTTTTCCCAAATTGCGTTATTTCGTTTAGTTCCAATGCCGATTCAAAAAACGTTTTAGCCTCGTCTAAAGTCATTTTGCCGACTTGACCAATATGTTTATCATTAATTAATATGTTGCGAGCTTCTTCACCTATGCGATATCCGTGACATTCTGAGCAAAGGGTTATTTCGTATAGACCATTTAAATATTCCCCTCTTTTGTGTTTAGCTTGTAAAATTCTTGATAAGCAGAAGCTTTGATTTGCACTGTTATTGCTGACATAATGCCCGTTAACCACTTCTTCTTTTATTTCATCTGGTATTTCTAAATAAGGCTGATCCATATAGCCTTTGAAATTCCTTTCCAAGACGCGAAGTATACCGGGGGTTACCCCGATAAAATTAAATAACTCTCGAACGGTGGGATTTTTATTTGTAACAAGCTTTTCCATATTAACGTGATAATATGCGCCTCTGCCAGCGCATTTCATACACATTCCGTTAGGGTTATTATAGGAAAAATAGCCTAATTCAAGGCGCTCTTCCTCATGTCCACACTTAGCGCAGACCCTATCTTGTCCAATAGTTTCGTTGCACGCTGAACATTTAACCTGTCCTTCACTTGAATACAGTAGGGCAAGAAGGTTGAATATGTTTGTTTTTGAACCGACTGTTGATCTTGGGTTATTCTGACGTACAACGCTTTGCTTAACTGCAATTGTCGGGCCGATACCCTCTATGCTTGTGAATTTTCTCTCATTTTCAAGTCCCGGAAAGATTCCTAATGATTGAAGATACCCTTTACGTCCTTCTTCAAACACAATATCAAACATCAGACTAGATTTTCCTGATCCACTTATACCGGTAGCAACGGTTAATTTGTTTTTGGGAATAGTAATATCAACGTCTTTAAGATTGTGAATGCGAGCTCCTGTTATTTTTATACTTTTCATCTAATCAAACCTTGTCTTTTTAATTAAGAAATTCCAACTAATTTATTTATCGTTAAGATCAAACTATTGATGAAATATAGAGCATTATTTTTTATTAGTGAAATGAAATATCTATATTTTTTAAAATTTATTGACAAAATTGTAATTTTGTGTATTGGTTGTGTTGAATCGATATTTTTACTCGAACTTCACCGAAAAATTATCTAATAATTTTATATTGGCTTTCGCTTCTTTTGCTTAGCTAAATTAGGTACCTTAATTAGTAATTAAAAAATTTATTAATAAAAATTCAGAAGGATAAAAGTGTTTAAGAAAAAGTTTAAAATTAAAAAAGGACATTGTTTTTTTAAATGTCCCATTATTTATTATCCCAAAATAACGTATTAGAAATTATGTGCATCTATCATCAAACAAAAGCGACTGTCATTTTCGCGCTAAAACCATACAATCTCTCACAAGAACCAATTTTACGAATTCTAAATCCGACTAAAGCAGATTTTTATGCCAAATATCCCACACACAAAACACCAAATCTTCACATTTCATAATAAAAGATTCATAATGAACATCGCGTTTAATTGTCCATATTCGATATAAAATAGAACCCAGATCGATAAGATTAAAGGAGATTTACCAATGCATGTGCACTTTATCATCCACGAAGATTTCGAAGTACCTGGCGCATATGAGCAATGGGCAAAAATACATCAACACACAATTAGCTATTCGCGTGTCTACCTTGGTGAACCCCTTCCAGATAATATCAATAGTATTGATTTTCTAATTATCATGGGTGGACCACAATCACCGGCAACTACAAAACAAGAATGTGCCCATTTTGACTCGTTAGCTGAGCAAGCTATCATTTTATCTGCAATTAAAGCCAATAAAGTTGTTATTGGTGTTTGCCTTGGATCACAATTAATTGGCGAAGCACTTGGTGCACATTACGAACATAGCCCAGAAAAAGAGATTGGCAAATTCCCAATTACGTTGACCGAAGCGGGTAAAAAAAATCCGTTATTTTCTCATTTCGGTGATAGTTTAGCTGTCGGTCACTGGCACAATGATATGCCAGGTTTAACTCAAGATGCCCAAATCATTGCCTATAGTGAAGGCTGTCCACGGCAAATCATTGCCTATGGTCCATTCGTGTATGGTTTCCAATGTCATATGGAGTTAACCCATGAAGTGGTTGCTAAGCTCATTGCACATTCTCAAGATGATATTAGTCAAGCTGCAAATTATCGCTTTGTCGATACAGAAGACAAATTACGCGCGCACGATTATAGCCAAATGAACTTAAAGTTGTTTATTTTTCTCGATAAACTTAACAAGTATTATCACTCCACCTGTAAAAATTGATCCATTATTCGATATAAAAACTGTCAATTATGCAAAAAATTGTAGTAGATAAACCGGAAAAACGCAGCCCTTTAAGGTTAAAATTAGGAAAAGAATACTTTATTTTAAAACGTAAACTAGATTGGTGGAAAAATCGTAAGCTATATAGTACTGTCGACATCAATGATCACGCGTGCCGTTATTCCCATAAAAAACATCAATCGGTTTTATTAAGGCAGTTAAAAGATGTGGATGTGGATATGTATCTGCAATACAACAAAATCACCAATCTACGCTTAGCGGTAGAAAAACTCAATGGTTCAATCATAAAACCGAATCAACGTTTTTCGATCTGGCATAACATCGGGCGCCCAATGAAAAAGCGTGGTTTTTTAGAAGGTCTTTCACTGCACAATGGCAAAATTGGTAAAGATATTGGTGGGGGACTCTGTCAGTTAGGCAATAATTTATTGGATGGTTTTGCATTCTGAATTAACGGTTATAGAACGCTGGCGACATAGTTTTGATGTTTTTCCTGATGTAAACCGCACTATCCCTTTTGCTTGTGGCGCGACCTTATCTTATAACTATGTTGATTTGCAGTTACTCAACAAAACCAATACAACATACCGCCTTAATCTTTGGCTTGATGATAAATATTTACATGGGGAACTACTTGCTGATACTCCGTTATGTTATCAATATGAAGTTTTCGAAACGGAGCATCGCATTGAGCAACAATGGTGGGGAGGTTACACAAGGCACAATAAAATATGGCAACAAAAAACCCATTTAATAGATCATTATCAGCAAGAAAAGCTGATTTGTGAAAATCATGCCATTATGATGTACGTACCCTATTTAAAAAATAGTGAAGATTAATTAACAACCATAAGAAAATAGTAATTTTCACAAACAAATAGTCATCAACTATCTAAATAATAGTTTGTGAGCCATATTAATAACTCGTATACTGCTTAAATTAAGTAGTTAATAATAATATATATGAAAGGAGCAACTTCATGGCCTACACTTTACCAGCGCTACCTTATGCGTATGATGCATTAGAACCTTATATTGATGAACAAACTATGCATCTACATCATGACAAACACCATCAAACTTATGTCAATAATGCCAACGGCATTTTAGAAACACTATCTGATGAAATCAAACAATTAAGCCCTGAAGCTTTATTAGCTAATTTGGACAAAGTGCCAAGCGATAAAGTTACCGGAATTAAAAATAATGTGGGTGGGCATGTTAATCACACTTTATTTTGGGAACTACTAAAAGTGGGAACTGAACTTAAAGGTGAACTAAAAGCCGCAATTGAAAAAGATTTTGGTACAGTTGATGCATTTAAAGAAAAATTTTCAGCAGCAGCGGCAAGTCGTTTTGGCTCAGGTTGGGCATGGTTAGTATTACAAAATGGTAAACTTGCAGTTGTATCAACAGCAAACCAAGATTCTCCGCTAATGGGTGAAAAATATTCAGGTGTTTCTGGTACACCAATTTTAGCACTTGATGTTTGGGAGCATGCTTATTATCTAAAATACCAAAATCGTCGTGCTGATTACATTGGTGCATTTTGGAATGTCATTAACTGGGACAAAGTGGCTGAACTTTATGCTCAAGCTAAAAAATAATTAATTTAAATAGTTCTATTTTGAGTTAAAAATGACGCATGATGCGTCATTTTTATTTTCAACAATAATGTATCAAAGCAAGGATAAGACATAAAATTGCTAATTGCTAATTTATGTATAAATCCGCTACAATGTGCGATTATGCCAAAATTGTAAAAACCAACAAAAATAAAACATGTTTGAAATTAATCCAATAAAATCCAAAATAGCTGAACTTACTGAGCGCACAAATCTCATTCGGGGGTATCTTTGACTATGATCTCAAGAAAGAACGTCTTGAGGAAGTCAATGCTGAATTAGAACAATCCGAAGTTTGGGCCGATCCAGAAAAAGCACAAGCATTAGGCAAAGAACGCGTTGCGCTAGAAGAGATCATCAATACCATCAATACCTTAGAACAAGGTCTGGACGACGTCGAAGGTCTACTTGAACTTGCTATTGAAGCAGAAGATCAAGACACTTTTGACGAAGCCAATCAAGAACTTGAACAACTCGAAAAAAAGCTAGCTGGTCTTGAATTTCGCCGAATGTTCTCGGGTGATTATGACAGTGCTGACTGTTACTTAGATATCCAATCAGGCTCAGGTGGTACTGAAGCCCAAGATTGGGCGGAAATGTTACTGAGAATGTATTTACGCTGGGCTGAATCGAAAGGTTTTACAACCGAAGTGATGGAAGTATCAGACGGTGATGTAGCTGGCATAAAATCAGCCACAATCAAAGTAACCGGCGATTATGCTTATGGTTGGTTACGCACTGAAACCGGTGTCCACCGCTTAGTACGAAAAAGCCCATTTGACTCAGGAAACCGCCGTCATACCTCATTTGCATCGGTATTTGTCTATCCAGAAGTTGATGACAATATTGATATCGACATCAATCCAGCCGATCTGCGCATCGACGTTTATCGTGCATCGGGCGCGGGTGGTCAGCATGTCAATAAAACCGAATCTGCTGTACGTATTACCCACGTACCAACGGGAATTGTGACACAATGTCAAAATAACCGTTCGCAACATAGTAATAAAGATCAGGCCATGAAACAGTTAAAAGCAAAACTGTATGAGCTTGAAATGCACAAAAAGAATGCCGAAAAACAACAAATGGAAGAAAACAAATCCGACATTGGTTGGGGCAGCCAAATTCGTTCGTATGTACTTGATGATTCACGAATCAAAGACTTACGCACAGGCGTTGAAACACGCAATACGCAAGCCGTTTTAGACGGTGATTTAGATCAATTTATTGAAGAAAGCTTAAAAGCCGGTTTATAACTGGTAATAAATAAAAGGTAAAATTATGTCAACACAGCAAGAGCAACAAAACCATATTGAAGAGTTAAATAACGAGCTTACAATACGTCGTGAAAAGCTAGCTGCAATTCGCAAACAAGGCATTGCTTTCCCGAATGATTTTCGTCGTGACGCAATTTCAAGCGATCTTCATAAATTGTATGATGATAAAACTAACGAAGAGTTAATTGAAAATAAAATTACTGTCACTGTTGCCGGTCGAATGATGATGCGCCGTATTATGGGTAAAGCCTCATTTGTATCATTACAAGATGTTGCAGGGCAAATCCAGCTCTATGTCACTCGTGATGATCTACCCGAAAATTACTACAACGAACAATTCAAAAAATGGGATCTTGGTGACATCGTCGGTGCTAAAGGTTACTTATTCAAAACCAAAACAGGTGAACTATCAATTCATTGTGAAGAAATCCGCCTACTAACTAAAGCATTACGCCCATTACCAGATAAATTCCACGGCTTAGCAGATCAAGAAATGCGCTATCGTCAACGTTACCTTGATTTAATTACTAATCAACAATCACGTGACACCTTTATTGCTCGCTCAAAAGTGGTAACTGAAATTCGTAACTTTATGTTAGAAAATCACTTTATGGAAGTCGAAACCCCAATGATGCAAGTCATCCCAGGTGGTGCATCAGCCAAACCATTTATTACTCACCACAATGCGCTTGATTTAGATATGTATCTACGTATTGCCCCTGAACTTTATTTAAAACGTTTAGTTGTAGGTGGTTTTGAACGAGTATTTGAAATTAATCGAAACTTCCGTAATGAAGGCGTATCACCAAGACATAATCCAGAGTTTACCATGATGGAAATGTACATGGCTTATGCCGATTACAAAGACCTGATTGTTTTAACTGAAGCATTATTCCGCCGCCTTGCAATCGCCGTAACGGGTAATCCAGTTGTACAATATGGCGAGCATACTTTCGATTTTGGCAAACCATTTATCAAAATGACTATGCGTGAGGCAATTTGTCATTACCGCCCAGAAACCGATAATGCTGATTTAGATGATTTTGATAAAGCGTGTGCAATTGCCAAAGCTGTCGGTATTAAAATTGAAAAAAGTTGGGGACTCGGTCGAGTAGTGACTGAAATTTTTGAAGAAGTTGCCGAGGCTAACTTAATTCAACCAACGTTTATTACTGAATATCCGGCTGAAGTATCGCCACTTGCTCGCCGTAACGACGAAAATCCATTTGTAACAGACCGCTTTGAGTTCTTTATTGGTGGACGTGAAATTGGTAACGGCTTCTCAGAACTTAACGATGCTGAAGACCAAGCACAACGTTTTGCCGATCAGGTATCGCAAAAAGATGCGGGTGATGACGAAGCAATGTTCTATGATGAAGATTATATCACCGCATTAGAGCACGGCTTACCGCCAACAGCAGGGCTAGGAATTGGGATTGACCGAACCGTAATGCTATTTACCAATAGCCATACCATTCGGGACGTCATTTTATTCCCAACTATGCGTCCAATTAAATAAACCAAATACCACAAAAAAACTCATCTATTAAAAAATAGGTGAGTTTTGTCAGTAAACACTTATATCTTCTTTAACTTTTCTAAAATTATTTTACTCACAATAAGCATATTATATATGCAATATATATCTAATTAGGCTTTTCCAATTGCCAATCAAGTTCAATTAACATTAATATAATTTAGCATCATGCTTAACGCCACACATGTAGCCTATAACTTAATTAGTAACAGATAAATAATATAGTAAGTTATTACTCACTATAAACATGACCACTAAACGTGGATTACGAATATATAAAGGTTTTATCAGGACTTTTCATTAAACTAAATACTGAAAAGTGAATTTTACATAAACATAACTTAGCAATCATAGAGTATATTTATTTGATTCATACTCAAATAAGTTATTAACTTACGCTAAAGCAAATCAGCAATCTTTGCATTTTTAATGCTCACTATTATTTAGCATTAGGTTCACTTAATTACATAAATAACCATAATATGATAATCAATCACATATAGTTTAACCTAGAAAGTAAGTACTTAATCACTTTAAATCATAACCGATTGTTCATTAATACAATAACTTAGCCTTTATGTAGATTTTGGATTCGCAAGCAACGTTGGCTATAAATTTAGCCAACGTGATGTTACTGCAATTTACTCAACTATATCGGTACAGGCTTAGACACCACAAAATTGC
Organism: Gilliamella sp. B3783; assembly: GCF_026536125.1. Lineage (NCBI taxonomy): Bacteria > Pseudomonadati > Pseudomonadota > Gammaproteobacteria > Orbales > Orbaceae > Gilliamella > Gilliamella sp. B3783. Next base: position 52,286 of record NZ_JAFNOU010000012.1, on the reverse strand, counting down.
TATTTATCGCTCACAAAACCATTTAAGTTAACGAATATTTAACGAATAAACACTATTTTTGCTAACCCTCAACTTTCGTGCTCAAGAAATAAGCACTAAGGATAGACGCAAACCAGATCGTTCCGGGACGAGGAGTAGTTGTGAACGGCGCCTACGTCGAAAAAAACAATGAACAGTGTCGAATCATCACCGATGGCAATAGCGGTGCTGCCGACAAAAATGGATGAGATATAAAAGTGCACATTGCCCCATTCAGAAAGGAAACCTGCGCCGATATTAGCATCGGCATAATTATCACTGGATGGTGGTGTGGCAGGTGTCCATGATGGTCCCCATCCCCAACGCCTGTTAACTGCGTTAGTTAAGTCTTTTACCTGTGGCAAACGATAACCACCGCCTAAACTACTACACCAGGATGAGGCGCTATCAACAGTAACATCGCCTACGCCTAGTGGGCGGGCAACGAACCATTGCTTTAACTCAAAACCATAGCTTAATACCGTTTTATTACGACTATCTTTACCCTCTATCACAAAAGTCTGCGGCAAGCTAGCTGGAGCCACACTACCCGGTAATGCTGAATCCTGTAGGGCTTTTGTTGCTGCAGGACCAGTAAGCGTGACACGTATGAAATTTGGATTAGTGGGTGATGGTGTCATGGTAGCGGTAATACCACCTTGAGTGACAGTTGGCCAGGTTAATGTAGAGCTATCAATATTTTCTATGTCTAAATCAAAATACAGATTATTAGCACCGGTAGTCGGGAAGTTAAGCTTGTACTGTGATGGCTCAGCTGCTTGCTTTACAAAACCTCGTTGTCGATTCCAAATATCGGAAGGTTTGGAATAAACGGGCCCCCCCCGACCCGGCCATGCGTAACAGATTTTAGGCACGGATTTGGGTCTGCTGATATAATAGGCAGCTGTGCTACCACTAAAATTACCACTATTTGGCACCCCATACTGGGTGGTTAAACTACCATCAGTACTGGTTAATTCTACTTTATAAGGTGCCATACAGCTATCTATGTTGGCACTATGCGTCACGGCTCGATTCAATTTATCGGTAATGCTCACGCTTAAATTACCGGTCGCGGTAATTCCATTAGTACCCTGACCATCACCATCATCATCCCCCCAATAATTGTAAGGCTCACCAATTAAGTCGTTTAAGGCGATAGCGTTAACAGTGGCAGGGACCAGCATTCCAATATCGCTAAAGTGTTCATTGGCTTCTGGGAGAACGATTGGATTATCTGCGGTTGAAGTATTATTGTCCGGTGTGTAGGTGGTTTGAGTCGTGCCGTCAGAAACGGTAATACCTAACAACCCCTCAGTCGTGGTGACCTTAGTGACCCCATTATCAAAGGTTAAATAGGGTGCACTACCATGAATGACTTGCGCCGTCGTTGCCGACAATGCTTGAGTCGTAGTGGCATACAGCAATAATAACCATGGTATCGATGCTAAAGCCAGTTTAGATAATTGACCTGATGCTTGAGTTTGCGTAAAAAACAAGGTTGCACGTAAGATTAACCTTAAATTTATCGCTTTAAGTAAGCGATAGCATAACGCTAAATTAAATGTGCATCTTTTGCTTACACTGATTGCTAAAAAACGAGGGTGAGTTACCTTGCTTTGATGAAATAAGTTAGGTGTAGAAGTAAGAGTTGAATTAAATTTTAGCCTAAAGAGAGATTGGTGAGTTTTTAAAACATTGTTTTGCCAGCGCTGGTGTCTGGTGTCTGGTGTCTATAATTATACTTCATGGCGTTCCACCCGTCAACTAATCTGTTATTTTATTTGATTTTTTCATGTTAAATGGCTATAAATCAAGCTTAAATAAGCTTAATTTTTAAAATTATAAGGCTATGATAAAAAAAAGTCACTCATTAAGCCGAATTATTTGTAAAGAAATGTAAATAACACCATAAATAAGAAATGTTAATAGCCTTTAAATAGTCAAATATAGTTAAAATATAGCGGATTATTTTTTTATTCAAAAATATATCACCCGCTTGTTTATTAAAGTTCTGAATAGATGTTTTGGAATTTAGATGGGTTAAAATTTCGGATGTTGCTTGTTTTATGACGTTTTCTCTTTGGAGAAAACGCCCGATGCCCGAGTAAAGAGGGGATTATATGATCTTCCCCAAATTACTCGTATCGTTCATTTTTGCTTACCAACTCTGACGGCTCGGCTTACCCCTGCCGCTGAAACTGTCCTGTTGTTGCTTAACCTTTATTACGCCTTATTAAACGCCCGCGACTTAAGGATTAAGAACTAAGGATAGGCGCAAACCCCGTGGTAGGTGTAGCCGGGGAGGAAGGTGTAAACGAAGCCGTCGTCAGTGGTGACAAGGAACGGGCGCGAACCGCCACCGTCACTTGTCCAGACGATGCTGTCAGCGAAGCCGGCAGCGGTATAACGGTTCATGATGCCCCATTCGGTAAACAAACCCGCACCAATATTACGCTGGTAATTATCTTGAGTTGATGCCGGCGTGGCGCCATCTATGCCATTAACGCATGGAAAGTTGCTATTATCGATGCCACATTTCGCGTTAGTTAAGTCTTTGACCTGTGGCAGGCGGTAACCGCCGCCTAAATTGCTACACCAGGATGAGGTGTTAACATAAGTATCAAATTTATCTCCGCGGTTGACGAACCACTGCTTTAACTCAAAACCATAACTTACGACTTCACTATTACTACTATCTTTACCGACTAACACAAAAGTCTGCGGCAAGGTAGGAGTAGCAAGACTACCCGGTGTGGCTGAACTCCGTTGGGATGCTGTTGCCACCGGACCTGTGAGGGTGACGCGAATGTTATTAGCATTATCGGGCGATGGCGTCACGGTGGCGGTAATACCGCCTTGGCTGACTGTTGGCCATGTCAATGCTGAACCTTTAACACCAGCTATGTCTAAATCAAAATACAGATTATTAGCACCAGTAGTCGGGAAGTTACGACTGTAACTTGATGGCTCAGAGGACTGCACCAGGAAGCCTTTACCTGGAGTCCAGATATCAGCGGGACCGGCACTGTCGCCGCCACCCCAAGACAGCGTCGGTTGGGCATAACAGATTTTTGGTGCGGCTTTAGGATTGATATAATAGGTGGCAGTACCACTGCTGAAATTACGACTATTTGGTAGCCCATACTGGGTGGTTAAACTACCAGCAGTAGTGGTTAATTCCAATTTATAAGGCGCTTGACAAATATCTAAAGTAGCACTACGACTCACTACTTGATTGGCTTTATCGATAATGCGCACGCTTAAATTACCGGTAGCGGTAATACCATTAGTGCCTTGACCATCACCATCATCATCCCCCCAATAATTGTAAGGCTCACCAATTAAGGTGTTCAAAGCGATAGCATCAGCAGTGGGTGGCACCAACATAGCAATATCAATAAAGCTTTGGTTTTCTTTAGGTAACACTATTGGATTATCTAAGGTTGAAGTATTATTGGAAGGTGTAATGCGGGTACCATCGGATAACGTAATACCTAACAGCCCCTCAGTCGTGGTAATTTTAGTTACCCCATTATCAGAGGTTAAATAGGGCTGACTACCATGAATGACTTGCGCCGTCGTTGCCGACAATGCTTGAGTCGTAGCGGCGTACAGCAATAATAACCATGGTATCGATGCTAAAGCCAGTTTAGATAACGAGCCTGATGCTTGAGTTTGCGTAAAAAACAAGGTTGGACGTAAGATTAACCTTAAATTTATCGCTTTAATTAAGCGATAGCATAACGCTAAACTAAATGTGCATCTTTTGCTTACTTTGATTGCTGAAAAACGAGGGTGAGTTACCTTGCTTCGATGAAATAAGGTAAGTGTAGAATTCAGAATTGAATTAAATTTTAGCCTAAAGAGAGATTGGGGAGTTTTTAAAACATTGTTTTGCCAGCGCTGGTGTCTGGTGTCTGGTGTCTATAATTATACTGCATGGCGTTCCACCCGTCAACTAATCTGTTATTTTATTTCGCTTTTTTATGTTAAATGGCTATAAATCAAGCTTAAATAAGCTTAATTTTCGGAATTATAAGGCTATGACAAAAAAAAGCCACTCATTCAGCCGAATTATTTGCAAAGAAATGTAAATAACACCATAAATAACAAACGCTAATAGCCTTTAAATAGTCAAATATAGTTAAAATATAGCGGATTATTTTTTTATTCGAAAATATATCACTCGCTCTTTTCGAAAAAATAAGCGACATTTTTAGCCGTTAATCAACTTAATAATTAACGGCTATTTATTAGTCAGCTGATTTATGAGGTAAAATTAAATTTAGTACAATCGCTAAAATTCCACATAAACTGATTCCTTGCAAAGCATAAGATCCAAAATCAAAAATCATGCCGCCAATACCAAATACAAGTACTAACGAGACGATACACATATTACGTGATACAGAAAGATCAACTTTATGTTTGACTAAAATATTAATGCCAACCGAAGCTATCGAGCCAAAAAGTAATACCATAATTCCGCCCATTACAACTGTCGGAATAGAGCTTAAAAAAGCACCAATCTTACCAATAAATGACATTAAAATAGCCCAAATAGCTGCCCAGGTCATTACTCTAGTTCTAAAATTACGCGTTAATGTGACTGCGCCAATAACTTCTGCATAGGTAATACATGGCGGGCCACCAAAGAAACCAGCAGCAGATGTTGCTAACCCATCCCCTAGTAACGTGCGCTGTAATCCTGGTTCTTTAGTGTAATCTTTACCGGTGACAGAACTAATGGCCATAATATCACCAACATGCTCGATTGTTGGTGCTATAACGATCGGAATCATATATAAAATGGCTTGCCATTGAAACTCAGGAAAAGTGAAATCGGGAATTTTAAACCAAGGTGCTTCGATGACTTGTTGAAAGTTGACAATACCAAAAATACAAGAAAACATGTAACCAACAATAATTCCAGCAATAATTGGCACTAATTTAAAAAAACCTTTTGCCCAGATTGCTACAATCAACGTCGTTAATAAAGAAGCCATTGAAATAATAATCAATTGATAGTTTTCTGCTGATAAACCGCTATTTTTACCCATTGCCATGCCAACCGCTACCGGCGCTAAAGATAAACCAATAACCATAATAATTGGCCCTGTTACAACTGGAGGTAAAATGCGATCAATAATATGGCTGCCATTAATTTTGACTAAAAAAGCAAAAAACATAAAAACCAAACCTGCCGCAACTAATCCACCTAACGTAGCTGGAATTCCCCACTGTGCAACCCCAAAAGAGATAGGTGCAATAAATGCAAATGAAGAAGCTAAAAATACAGGCACTTTTCCTTTAGTGGTTAATTGAAATAATAACGTACCCACACCCGCTGTAAACATTGCAACATTTGGATTTAATCCAGTTAAAAGTGGCACTAAAACCAATGCACCAAAGGCAACAAATAACATTTGCGCACCGGTAAAAATATCTTGCCAAGCATGTTTAAGTGGCGAGATATTATTGTTTATTTGATCAAGAGCATTTTTAGTCACGTGGTCCTCTCTTAATTACTCTATTAATTGATATTTATTTCTTTACTAAATAGCGGACATAAAAAAACCGGATAAACCGGTCTAAAATTTGAGATTTTATTTTGTGCCGAATATCTTATCTCCAGCATCGCCAAGCCCTGGTAATATATAACCTTTATCGTTCAATTTATCATCGATTGAAGCGGTATAAAGTTCAACATCAGGATGAGCTTGTTCCAATACTTTAATACCTTCTGGTGCGGCCACTAAAACAAGCACTTTAATATTTTTACAACCTGCTTTTTTTAGTAGATCAATTGTTGCAACCATAGAACCACCCGTTGCTAACATCGGATCAACAACTAAAGCCATACGTTCATCAATGTCAGAAGTTAATTTTTGGAAATAAGGAACAGGTTCAAGCGTTTCCTCATTACGATAAAAACCAACAACGCTTATACGTGCACTAGGTATATGCTCAAGTACACCATCCATCATGCCTAAGCCGGCACGTAAAATAGGTACTACGGTAATTTTTTTACCTTTAATTCGTTCAACTTGTACTGGTCCACACCAGCCTTCAATGGTCACTTTTTCAGTGGGTAAGTCAGCAGTAGCTTCATAGGTTAATAAACTGCCAACTTCACTAGCAAGATCGCGAAAATCTTTAGTGCTAATATCATGTTCGCGCATTAAACCAATTTTATGGCGTACTAGAGGATGTTTTACTTCAACTATTTTCATGGGAGGGCCTCAGTGTTACTTTTTATCATCTATTAGTAGGTATAAATAACCACTGAGCGATAATGTTAACATAGATCATTGTAACTGAAAACCTATAATCGTGAGCAAAACATAGCAAACATAAAAATAACATATTGTTTGTTAATATATTGTTACTTTGTGTAAATATTTTGTTTTATTTATGTTTTTTTATTAGAAAAGTCGCCGCTTTAAATAGCAAAAGTCAAATATAAATAAAAAAAAGGAATTATAACAATGAATTGGTTTATCAGTTGTATGACAAAAAATTATGCAAACTTTAGTGGTCGAGCTCGTCGTAAAGAGTATTGGCTTTTCAACTTATTTGTAATCATATTTTTTTCGTATTAATGTTTTTAAGTTCGCTTAGCCAAGCTATGTCATCATTAATGCTTTTAGTTGGAGTAGTTGCAGTATTGGCATTTTTTATTCCAAGTTTAGCAGTGACGGTACGTCGTTTGCATGATACCGACAAATCAGGCTGGTGGTATTTAATTAGTTTCATCCCATTTGGTGGTATTGTACTGCTTGTTTTCATGTGTATAAATTCTACACCGGGTAGTAACGAGTATGGTGATAATCCGAAAGGATTATAATTGCTTGTTTACCTCATCAATTTTATTGATGAGGTTCTATTATTCCAACATTATTTTTATGCAATTAAATACTTTCTCCATCTAGATATTCAACAGACAAATCCACCACTTTTTGATCTATCCTTTCCCCATTAATTCTTTTTAATAATAGTTCTGCAGCTATTTTACCCATTTCAATTCTTGGAGTATGTATCGATGCTAATTTTGGATTCATATATTGACCTATTTGATGCCCATGAAAACCGACAATAGCGATTTGTTTAGGAATTTCAATGCCCATTCGTTGGCATTCAAGCAGTACGCCTAAAGCCAAATCATCGTTAGTACTAAAAATCCCATCAACGGCAGGAAACTCTTTTAAAATTTGGTGTAAAAAACGTGCGCCAAGTTCATAAGATGAAGCTTCTTTAGTCGCTAACGTACGCGGCGTTAAGCCTGCTTCTTGCATCGCTTTTTCATAGCCTTGTTGACGAATAATGCTACGTTGATCTTGCCTTGCGCTAAAATAAACAATATTGCGACGCCCTTTTTCGATCATACGATGAATCATATTTCGGGTTGCAGTAAAATTATCAAATCCGACGGCCATATCAATACACGGCGACACACTATCCATAATTTCAACCACAGGAACGCCCGAAATTTCGATCATTTTTAATGTAGCAGGATTATGGATTCTTTCAGTTAAGATTAATCCATCAATATTATAAGAAAGTAATGAACGAACCCGTTGCTCTTCTTTATCGGCATTGTATCCTGTATGAGTAATCATGGTCTGATATCCTTTGGCATCAGTTACCATCTCAATTCCTTTTAAAATATCCGCAAAAACTTGGTTGGTTAACGATGGAAACACAACCCCAATCGCATTACTTTTTGCATTTGATAACATATCAGGCGCTTTATTAGGGATATAACCAAGCTGCTCGATTGCCGCTGAAATTTGAGACTGTAGTGGTTTAGACACTAAATTAGGATCGCGTAAATATCGACTCACTGTCATTTTACTTATGCCAATTAAATTAGCAATTTCTTGCAAACCAGTTCGCCGTTTTTTACTATAACTCATCACTGTTTTTCCGGAAGTTGTGGCTGCCAATCAATCGGTGTTTTACCCTGTTTTATAATAAGATCGTTTGCCTTTGAGAAATGCTTACAACCCAAAAAGCCACGATGTGCAGATAATGGTGATGGATGCACAGACGTTAAAACATGATGTTTTTGCCGATCGATAAATTGCCCTTTTTTTTGAGCGGGTGAGCCCCACAATAAAAATACAACACCTTCAAGATATTTATCAATTGCCGCAATAACATGGTCAGTAAACGTTTCCCAACCTATTTTAGCGTGGGAATGAGCTTGCCCTGCTTGAACAGTTAATACCGTATTTAATAAAAGAACACCTTGATTTGCCCAAGAACCTAAATAACCATAAGAAGGAATTTTGAAACCCTCAATATCCGTCGAAAGCTCTTTATAGATATTAAGTAACGATGGTGGTGGTTTAACGCCAGGTAGTACTGAAAACGACAAACCGTGAGCTTGATTAGGTCCATGATATGGATCTTGTCCTAATATCACGACTTTAATGTCATTAAAAGGCGTAAAGCGGAATGCATTAAACACATCATGCTGTGGAGGATAAATCACTTTACCTTTAGCTCGTTCTGATGCGACAAATTGCAATATTTGTTGAAAATAAGGTTTATCTTTTTCCGATCCAATGACATCATGCCATGTTAATTGATTACTCATACAATACCTATATTATTATTTCATATGGCTCAACAACATTATCAGCCGATAACATTAATTATACCTAAAAATAATAATAAACCTAACAGTAATCAAGTACGTTTAATCTAAATAAACACGCTTAAAAATTCAATTAAACATAAATTAGACATAACTTGCTCGTTCAGCATCAATATTTAACGATCATTTTTGTAATAATCCAAGTTTATGAATTAAGATCTGAAATTTGGATTGATTAATAATCTAATTAATTTTATTAATGAGTAACATACTCATCATCAAAGTAATCATCCCAAAGGGATTAATGATATTTATGGTTATTGGCAATGCGTATACTTAGATGAATAATATAAAATATGCATAAGATCATATTTGTATTGATAATCGTATTGCTATTGATAAAAAGTTATTAAATGATAATAGGCTAGGTGTGGCATTAAAATTTACTTTTACCTTAAGTGAACCGCTTAAAATTGATGTAAAAAATACCGTTTTTAAGGCAACTTGATTTACCTAACTTATTAATCGTCGTTTTATTACTTGTAAAGTATTTTAATACAATTGAATAATAATATCTTACATATCAATCAGTTGATTAGTTTAAAAAAAATATTAATCAATTTTTATCAAAGGTATTACTTATCGAATTAATAGCTTTTTTTGACTTTAATCAAAACTTGAAAGTGCTATATTAACCTTAATTATTTTAGGGCAATAAGGCCCCGTTAGGAGGATTTAAAAATGATTACAGGTATCCAAATTACTAAAGCAGACAATGCAGCACTTCTTAACTCTTTCTGGTTATTGGACGACTCTACAAAAGAAGCTCGTTGTGTCGCTGCAAAATCAGTTTATAAAGAAGATCAAGTTATCCCAACTGCAGAACTTGGTCAATTCGAATATCGTGAAGTTCCATTAGATGTTGCTCCAACTATCAAAGTTGAAGGTGGTCAACACTTAAATGTGAATGTTCTTCGTCGTGAAACTTTAGAAGATGCTGTTCAACATCCAGAAAAATATCCACAATTAACTATTCGTGTTTCTGGTTATGCAGTTCGTTTCAACTCATTAACTGCTGAACAACAACGCGACGTTATTGCTCGTACATTCACAACTAAAATGTAATTTTAGTTTATTATCGAATGATTAAAACCCAGCTTATGCTGGGTTTATTTTTATGAAAAAACAAATTTCTTTGTTCTAAACTAGTCTACCCAAGCTAAATACTCCATCCAAGCAGGATCAAACTCACAGTCAATTTTTACTGATAGATCTTGATATTGATTTAATATATTTTGAATTATTTGAGTAGCAAAATGTTTATCTTCTACATACCAAAGCATAGTTCTTGTTGCTTGGTGTAAAGAATTTTGGGCATGAATGCCTTTCCTATTTTCACGGAAAGCGGCGCTAATGGCATCTTCTATATCGTAAACTAACGATAAGGTCTCTTTACAATCTAGCTCTATACTTAGATTAAGTCCATAACCATAATTAATATCACAAGCCAATGCATTAGCCGTTTCGTTACGCTGCACTAAGGTCGTATCATCAGGATCATCTTTACTTGCTAATTCAAATACAAACAATTGATCTTCACTTTCAGAAATAGGAAAAATACCGGTGTGTTTTAAATCATTTTTCCAGATATCATCAAATCGTTTAGCAAACTCTTCAGCCGTAATACTATTAGAATCAGGCATTGTGTCGACAAAATTAATTGATTGCACTTTTATAGCTAAGTCGTACTCCCCTAAAAGATGATCCAAAATAACTAAAGCTAATGTTTGTGCATAATTTATTTGATCTTTGGCGATTGGTTTAGCAAACATTAAATCCAAAGCAATTTTACGATGATCTTCATGATATTGAATCAATAAATCAGATGCCCCCAATGAAAAAGAGGTACCATTAAAATTTATTTCAAAATCAGAAATTTTATTAGCTCGTTGACGAAATGCCTCGATTTCAAATAGATCTAAACTAGGTGCTAATTTAACAATTTCTACTACTAGTTCAAAACGTTCAATTTTACCTTCAGCAGTAAAAATAATTTTATGTTTTTTTACCTCTCCCCCCATAATTTCGGCAATAACGTCTAATTGGTTTTCACTTAACAAGTTATTGAGCTTTTCCATTAAATCTAAAGGTTGCAATTCACTAAGAGACTGTTCTGACTGTTTAACTTTATTCCAAAAGGATTGGATAGCTATTTTGAGGTTATCATCTGGTGTTGATTGTTGAGCAATGACTACATTTTGTGGTCGCAATTTTTGCCAAAGTTTTTTTAAAAACATAAAAAAATCCTATAGATAAAAGTGATTAAAATTATATACAAATAAAAATAATATGTAATTCAATATACTACATCAATTTAATTTTGAACAACATCGATTATCTACGTTTGATACAAAATATTGCACAAAATTTAGCTATCAAGAATTAACAAAAAAACATTTAAAAATGAGGGTTTATTGATATGAACTAGATAAATAAAAATGGCGAGGTAGTTTTTCTGCCTCGCCATTTGTACATTATTGAAAATTATTAGCCAAAAAACTTTTTCACTTTATCAAAAAAGCTTTTTTCTTTTGGACTATGCTTAGAACTTTTATCGGCTTTAAAACTTTCGCCTAATTCTTTTAACAACTCTTTTTGTTTACCCGTTAAATTGACTGGAGTTTCAACCACAACATGACAATACAAATCACCCATTGTACTACCGCGTAATGATTTGACACCTTTACCTCGTAATCTAAACATTTTCCCTGTTTGTGTTTCGGCCGGTATCGTTAAACTGACTTTACCATTAAGTGTTGGTACTTCAACTTCGCCACCTAGTGATGCCAATGCAATATTAATTGGAATTTCACAATGTAAATTATTACCATCACGTTCAAAAATACCATGTGGTTTAACTTGCACTTGCACATATAAATCACCAGCTGGTGCACCGTTTAAGCCTGCTTCACCTTCACCGGAAAGTCGAATACGATTACCCGTATCCACCCCCGCAGGAATAGTTACAGAAAGTGTTTTTGTTTTTTGGATACGACCTTCGCCATGACACTTTTTACAAGGATTTTTAACTACTTTGCCTCGTCCATGACAAGTTGGGCATTCTTGCTGTACGGCAAAGAAACCTTGGCGCATTTGCACAACCCCTGCACCATGGCAAGTTTCACAGGTAACAACATCTGATGCTTTTTCTGTACCTTGACCATGACAAGTATCACAAGTAACCCATGTTGGTACTTTTATTTCTTTGCTGACACCCGCAGCGGCTTCTTCAAGTGTTAAGGTAATATTGTATTGCAGATCGGCACCTCGTGATGCGCTTTGCGCTCGTCCGCCACGACCACCACCAAAGAAATCACTGAATATATCATCAAATGCTGAACCACCACTAAAGCCGCCGAAGCCACCAAATCCACCGGCACCTGCTCCGGCACCACCGCCAAAACCTTGCTCGAAAGCAGCATGCCCATATTGATCATAAGCTGCTTTTTTCTGCGCATCGGTCAAAACTTCATAAGCTTCTTTTACTTCTTTAAATTTTGCTTCTGCTTCAGCTTTATTATCCTGATTTTTATCAGGATGATATTTCATGGCAAGGCGTTTATAGGCTTTTTTTATTTCAGCTTCAGTAGCACTTTTACTTACGCCTAATGTTTCATAATAATCTTTCTTCGCCATAATTTACCTTTATTTTTATTTATTACATAAACAACTAAACGGGCTTGAGTTACCTCGCGCCCGTTTAATGTGTTACATGTTTAAAACTCGTTGAAATAACTCATTAAAAAACACAGCGGTTAATGCTTATTTTTTATCATCATCAACTTCTTTAAAGTCTGCATCAACAACATCGTCTTGCGCTGTAGAGCTACTACCTGCTTGAGCTGACTGTTCTGCCTGACCTTGTTGCTGCGCTAGTTCAAGCAATTTTTTAGATGCTTCCATTAATGCATTAATTTTCGCTTCGATTTCAGCTTTATCTTCACCACGCGCTGCAACTTCTAATGCACTCACTGCATCTTCAATGGCTGTTTTATCAGCAGCTGGTAATTTATCGCCTGCATCAGACACTTGTTTACGCGTTGAGTGAACAAGGTGATCTGCTTGGTTACGAATTTGAGCTAACTCTTCAAACTTACGGTCAGCTTCTGCATTCGCCTCAGCATCATTTACCATTTTTTGAATCTCTTCTTCACTTAAACCTGAAGAAGCTTTAATAGTAATATTTTGTTCACGTCCAGTATTTTTATCTTTTGCTGATACATGTAAGATACCGTCAGCATCAATATCAAATGTTACTTCAATTTGTGGCATACCACGCGGTGCAGCTTGAATACCATCAAGATTAAACTGACCTAATGATTTGTTATCACTTGCACGTTTACGTTCACCTTGTAACACATGAATGGTTACCGCTGATTGATTATCTTCAGCTGTTGAGAACACTTGACTATGTTTAGTTGGGATAGTTGTGTTTTTCTCAATCAAGGTAGTCATCACACCACCCATTGTTTCAATACCTAAAGATAATGGTGTTACATCAAGTAATAACACATCTTTAACATCACCACCAAGTACCCCACCTTGTACTGCTGCGCCCACTGCTACAGCTTCATCAGGGTTAACGTCTTTACGTGGTTCTTTACCAAAGAAGTCAGCAACCGCTTTTTGCACCATAGGCATACGAGTTTGACCACCGACTAAAATAACATCTTTAATATCAGATACAGATAAACCAGCATCTTGTAGTGCAGTTTTAACCGGATCCATTGAGCGTTTAACTAAATCTTCGACTAATGATTCAAGTTTAGCGCGTGTCACTTTAATATTTAAGTGTTTTGGACCTGATGCATCAGCCGTGATATATGGTAAGTTGATATCAGTTTGTTGTGCTGATGATAATTCAATTTTCGCTTTTTCTGCCGCTTCTTTTAAACGTTGCATTGCAAGTGGATCATTTTTCAGATCGAATCCTTGTTCACGTTTAAATTCATCAACTAAATAGTTAATTAAGCGTGAGTCAAAGTCTTCACCACCTAAATGAGTATCACCATTAGTTGCTAATACTTCGAATGTTTTCTCGCCATCAACATCGTCAATTTCGATAATTGAGATATCAAATGTACCACCACCAAGGTCGTATACAGCGATAGTGCGGTTACCCACATCTTTATCTAAACCGTAAGCAAGTGCAGCGGCTGTTGGTTCGTTAATAATACGTTTAACATCTAAACCAGCAATACGACCCGCATCTTTAGTTGCTTGACGCTGAGCATCATTAAAATACGCTGGAACAGTGATAACTGCTTCAGTGACTGGCTCACCAAGATAATCTTCTGCGGTTTTTTTCATTTTCTTCAATACTTCAGCAGAGATTTGCGGTGGCGCAATTTTTTGACCTTTGACATCTACCCATGCATCGCCATTATCAGCTTTAACAATTTTATAAGGCATAATAGCAACATCACGTTGTACTTCGGCATCATCATAACGACGACCAATTAAACGTTTAATGGCAAATAGTGTATTTTGTGGATTGGTTACTGCTTGGCGTTTAGCGGGTTGACCAACTAAAATTTCACCATCTTGTGTATATGCAATAATTGACGGGGTTGTACGATCGCCTTCAGCATTTTCTAATACTTTTGCTTGACCATTGTCCATTACTGCAACACATGAATTTGTTGTACCTAAATCAATACCAATAATTTTACCCATAATCTTTTCTCCTCAAAACCTGTATTTTATTTCTTGTATATAAGTCTTAAATATTTATTTTCAAGAGCTTATTTTTCACAAAGAAATGTTATTGTTTCCACATAAATGGGAACATTATTATCAATATCAAGGGGGCAAAAAAATTATTTTTTCTTAAATCTTGATTATCAGCTTTTCTACACTTATTATTGCCGCTCTTTTTTATTATGATAATTATTTATAGGATCCTTATGGAACAAACTAAACTTGCAAACCCAGGTCCACTTGGCTTGATGGGATTTGGCATGACCACCATTTTATTAAATATTCATAATGCAGGATTTTTCCCTGTGATGACAGCAATCGTTTCTATGGGTATTTTTTATGGAGGGCTTGCGCAAGTCATTGCTGGAATTTTAGAATTTCGCAAAGGTAACACGTTTGGTACAACTGCATTCACCTCTTATGGTTTCTTTTGGATTGCATTAGTAGGAATTTGGTATTTACCAACCTCACCAGCAACTGCACCAACTGATGCAACTTTTGTCGGTATTTTCCTTGCGTTATGGGGGATTTTTACCGCTTTTATGTTTATTGGTACCTTAAAAGCTAATCGTGCATTACAATTCGTTTTTGCTAGTTTAACGATTTTATTTGCTTTATTAGCAATTGGTAACATTTGTGGCAACCATGACATTATTCATATAGCTGGTTTTGAAGGTATTATCTGCGGAGCTAGCGCTATTTACCTTGCCATGGCCGAAGTACTTAATGAACAATATGGCCGTACAATTTTACCAATTGGCGCGCCTAAAGGTGCTGCACATTAATAATATTAAGTCGTCATGCAATGACGAATAAGCGAGTAATAAAAACGGGGGATACCCCGTTTTTTTTATAAAAAATTACTCAATTAATGAATTATTTAGTGTGTTTGGTGAGTAAAGCCTTGTATACATTTACAAGAGATTGAGTATGCTTGGTAATTATTTGCTCTGATAGATAATTATCTTTTGAAGAGCCAGCATTCTTGATAAGAATTTTACTATCTTGATCGATATTACCAGATGTAATCATTAAGTAGTTGGTTAATTGTGTTGCCATTTCACCAGAATGAAAAGTCACACCATCTAAAGTTAGCATTGATGTTTTCGGTTTTAAAAAAATTAAATCCTCCCCATTACCAATACTATCGATAAAAATAAATTTTTTTTCTTTCATTTGTTCCGAATAGCTTTCTAACATTTTTAAACCATATTGGCCACCATTACCATCGTCGTATAAAACAAACGCAATTTTTTTCTTTTCTTTTTTATCAAGCTGATGAATTAAATTAATAATTGTAATAATACTTGAAGTATTACAAACAAAATTCTTTTGATTGGGAATGCCATTTTTGTATTTTAAAACAATAAAAAATAACAAAATGGTCGAAATAATCGACAATATTCCGGAAATACTAAAAAACCCCTCAACTTGAATTTTAGGAATAAAAACAAAGTAATTTAATATCAGTGACGCGATAAATAAGATAATAATAGGTAAAATACCTACTAAATAACCTAATTTACTAAATTGAGGCGTGAATGCGTATTTTTTCTGAAGATTAAAATTTTTAATACCGGTATCATAATAAGTACAAATAATTAATTGAGCTTTATCTAAATCGCCAATATAAGCATTGTAATAATTTTCATATCGTCTTGTTGCTAACTTTAATTTTGCTAATTTAGCTTCAACACCATAACCTAATTGAATCAGTTCTTTCGATATTACTCTTAAAAAAGTAATTTTCTCTTTAGACGTAAATCGTTTACCAAAAATGACACAGTATCTTAGTACAAGGTCTTTAAATTTATCCATTTTTAATCATTATTTAAATTTAGAAAAACTGTTAGTGCGATTTATCATTCACACTAACAGCGAAACAAATAGATAATATTAAAATGATGATTATCTATTGAAGATGTGAGTTTAATCAATAATCATCTTCGTTTTGAGATTGGGCAAAATTAGCCATATTGCCAATAGCTTCTTGAATATTTTCTTGTCCTGCCTCAATACACTCTTTTGCTAAATCCAGTAGTGATAATGAATCCCTATTACATACAGCATTAATGACCATTGGCAAGTTCATACCGGTAATTATCCGGACATTCATACCTAATTTTTCCCACTCAGGCAAACATCGCATTGATGCGTTATAAGGCGAGGCACCAAACAAATCGACAAAAATTAATACACCTTTACTACTATTAAGCGACTTTGAACAATTAAACAAATCGGTTTTTAATTGATTAATATCTTGTCCTGGATTAAGCGATAATGATGCAAATTTATCTTGTTCACCAACAATCATTGTAACACTATCTTTAATCCCTTCAGCCATCTTGCCATGACTCACTAATAATACACCTATCATATTATTTTCCTCGATTATTCAAACATTTTAATCGCTTCATTTAACGTTACTTTTTTCAAAGAAGGGGTTGCTTGAAAATAGATATCCATATTGGGATAGCTGTTTTGTAAATCGATTAGCAAATCAAGTTGTTGTTTATTAATTGATACTTCTTTAATTATTGACGTTGCTCCCGGTACAAGTGGTAAACCACCAATATTAAGATTGGTTATTGGCACGCCCGCTTTAATAATTTTATACATAACTTCAATATTTTTAGTAATCAAAATAACATTAAAATCATCATACTGGCGATCATTCCAATATCTTACTGCACCATCTTCTTTTAATACTCTTATTTTATGCCCTGTGCTGGCACCAGCACCTAAAATAATATTTTTAGTAAATTCATCATTTGCAGAGTAATCATCGGCTACAAACAACGCATTTGCTCCTGCTGCTTTAGACACATTAGTGGCAACTTGACCATGAATAAGGCGACTATCTACACGCGCTAAAACGACTTTTCCCATAATTTAACCTCTATATTTTTTAACTTTATAAAATGCCAATAGCTGCTAATACACCGAGTATTATTGTTAATCCAACTAATGCTTGAGTTACCTTTAATCCTTTCTTATAAAAATAGAAATATAATCCCATCACAACCATAAGTGGCAAAACACCAGGTAAAATTTTGTCCAGTGTGTCTTGGATAACGAAATCTTTGCCTGATAAAGTAAATTTTAAACTTGATGACACTTTAATATAACTAGCAGCTAAAATACCCATCATAAACAACCCTAAAATGGATAGTGCTTCAATAATCATCTGCATTTTATTACCAACAACTTCAGTTGCCGCATTTCGACCTAATTTAAAGCCTAACTGAGCAAAATAGTACCCCACAAAAAGTTGATAAATGACAAAAGCAAAGAAAGGAAATAAAGCACCGATTGCTAGACCATCTTGAGCCCAAGGTAGCGCAATGGCTATGAAGATATACTGAATGGTTCCTGAGTCAATCGCGTCACCAATTCCCGCCAAGGCCCCCATTAAACCCGCTTTGGTATTATAAAGCACATCATTATCAATACTGATCGGTTTTTTCTGATAAACTTCATCTGCTCTTACAGATTCTAATGAAGCCATAATGCCTGAGATAGTACCGCCGCCCCAAGTTATCTGGGTATTAAAAAACAGTAAATGTCTTTGGTAAGCAGCAGCTAACTCACTTTTTGATTTATATAATTTTTTAAGAATTGGCATTAACCCCCACATTAACGAAGCAGCTAGATAACGGTCAAATGAGTGTGGGATCTCATTAGCATAATACCACCGTAACCAAGCAAAAGTGATATCTCGTTTAGTAATTGCCTCTGGCTTTAGATCGATACTTTCTTGTACTATTTGTGTCATTATAAAATTCCTCTTTCTAATCTATTAATCAAATAGTTACAGATTAATAATCATCATCATCAATTTGATTGTTATTATTTGAATTACTTCTTGGTTGATCTGCGACAGAATTAACTGCTTCACTTTTTGCTAGAACAAAAATAAATGCAATGATAGCGCCAACAATCGCGTAAGTGACCATGGTGATATTAAGTGGTTTTGCCATAACAGCCATAAAATACGCAAGTAAGAAGAAAATAATGTAACTTTTTTTACCAATAACATAGATAGTTAATGCAATACCAACAGCAGCAAGTCCGCCACCAATAACATTAAGGATGTGGAAAACTAATCCCCCTGCATTTGTTTTAATAACATCCGCAATAATTGGCGCACCAAAATACAGTGCTACAAACATAAATGGGACAAAAAGAACAAAGCTACAAATTATTGGTAGTATGATGATTGATAAAGTTAGACCAGAGCTATTTGCCTCTTGTGCATACTTTTCAGTTAATTTCATAATCATCGTATTAAAGAAAAATCTTAACTGATATAGGTAAGATCCCAATAATCCAACAGGCACTGCAACGGCAACTGCAGCGGTTGGTTCCATTTTACCCAGTAAAGCGACAGGAACCGCAACGGCTGTTGCAATGGCAGGTTCTGATGGCATTTGGCCGCCTGGCGAAAAAACGCCCATATAAATTAGCTGAATAGCTGCTGTGGTTATCATGGCATTATGAATATCATTAAAGACAATACCGACAATTAACCCCGTCATCATCGGTGTAAATCTGAGTGTCAAAGTTGCCCCACCTAGCCCCCGAGACATAACCATCGCAACCCATACTGAAATAATAGCGGCTTGTAGAAATGTAACATGCATATCTTGCATATCTTGCATATCTAAACTCCTTGATATTGTTATTATCAATTAAACTTTAAAATAAACCATTAAGAAACAATGGATTGCAATTGTAAATTATTGACAAAATTTTCTACATCCTGCACACATTTTTCACCCATACCTTGTAAACATTCAATGGCATAAGCTGAAGTATGAGGTGTGACAAGCACTTTTGGATGCTGGACTAAGGGATTATCGTTATATGAAGGTTCAACGTACATTACATCTGTTGCATGTCCTGCAACAACACCACTATCTAGCGCGTTAATTAATGCACTTTCGTCAATCAATTCGGCTCGTGCGGTATTTGTAATATAAACACCTTTTTTCATCAAAGAAAATTGAGGTTGTTTTAATATATGGTAGCTTGTTTCGTTTAATGATGCATTTAAAGAGATGATATCAGCATTTTTCAGCAAATAATCTAACTCAACAATTTCGATATTGTGTTTACTCGCCCATGTTTTGTTAACTTTAGGATCAACAACCAGTAATCGAGCATTAAAACCGTGTTTGAATATTTCTGCTACGCGGCTACCAATATTCCCACATCCGATAACACCAACAGTTTTACCCGTAACATTGATGCCTAGAAAAGAGGCTCTTTTTTGCCATTCATTTGCCTTAACCGCAGCTTGAGATTGAACAGTTTGTCTAATTAATGCCAATAAATTAGTCACAGCATTTTCGGCAACCGCATCACGCTCCACTAAAGGCGGCACAATAGTGACGATAGTTCCATGCTCTTTAGCTGCTACTACATCAACATTATTAAAGCCGATACCATGACGTGAAAGTAGGAGTAAAGGTTGTTTTTTATTATCAAAAAACGCCTTGTTAAAAAATGGTCTAACACTTGCTATAACAATATTGAATTCTTGCAATGCGTCGGCGAGTTCTTTTCCGGGAATATTATTTTCAAAAGTAAAATGTTTTACTTCACCAATTTTTTCTAATCGTTTTAAATGATCAGGAAAATATTTCCCAAAACTACTTGAGTTGATTATTGCAATTTTATAATTTTTCACTCAATGCTCCTAATTAATCATACACCCTTACGTATTAATTATCGGAAAATAAAGGTAATTTACTTTCCAGACAGCCATAATGTGACTGGTAACATTTAGTATAATTTATAAGATTTAGAAAAAAGTGAATTTAGATCACAGATTTAATAAAAAACTTTTTCTATTAAATAGAGCCCAAAAACGAAAGATATTGGAAAGCCAATAAACTATTTTTGATAAAAAATCGCAATGCAATTTAGTTCATCAATTATCAAATTAACCAATCCAATTGAATCATACTTAAAATGAGTATCAGTAATAAAAAAATTGAGCACTGCAATAGGCAGATGGTGAATGATAAGATCTCGTATAGATAGGGCCATAAAGAAAGTATTTAGACTTCACTGAACAATAAAAAAGGGCATATAGCCCTTTTTATAATCAACTCAGATAAATAAGCGAGTATTTAAAGTTGATATATTACTTTTTATAAGCATCATTATGCACGCCTATCGCAGCACGACCTGACGGATCATTGAGATTTTTAAATGACTCATCCCACTCAATCGCTTTTGCTGTTGAGCAAGCGACCGTTGGACCACCCGGTACACAGTGAGCAGCACTTTCAACTGGGAATAATTCATCAAAAATTTCACGATACATATATGCTTCTTTTGAAGCGGGTGTGTTATATGGAAAACGGAATTTAGC
This sequence comes from Gilliamella sp. B3783, assembly GCF_026536125.1. Classification (NCBI taxonomy): domain Bacteria; kingdom Pseudomonadati; phylum Pseudomonadota; class Gammaproteobacteria; order Orbales; family Orbaceae; genus Gilliamella; species Gilliamella sp. B3783. The sequence goes on along the minus strand of NZ_JAFNOU010000012.1, from coordinate 31,521 downwards.
ATTTGCTAATTGCTGGTCAGTAATTTTACTTTCAGCAATCTCTTTTAATGTGTCAATCCAGCTATAACCTACACCATCAGAAAACTGTTCTTTTTGACGCCAAACAACAGATGCGGGTAAATAAGACTCAAATGCTTCACGGACAATATGTTTTTCCATTTTGCCGTTGCTGCCACACATTTTATCTTTAGGATTAATGCGCATCGCCACATCTAAGAATTTTTTATCCAAGAATGGAACACGAGCCTCAACGCCCCATGCTGCCATGGCTTTATTAGCACGAGCACAATCATACATATGAAGTGCCGCTAATTTACGAACCGTTTCTTCATGGAACTCTTTGGCGTTTGGCGCTTTATGGAAATACAAATAGCCACCAAATACTTCATCGGCACCTTCACCCGATAAGACCATTTTAATGCCCATCGCTTTAATTTTTCGCGCCATCAAATACATTGGTGTAGAAGCTCGGATGGTTGTTACATCGTAAGTTTCAATAAAATAAATTACATCACGAATAGCATCAATACCTTCTTGAATAGTAAAGTTAATTTCGTGGTGAACGGTACCAAGATGGTCAGCAACAGCCTGTGCAGCTTTAAGATCAGGCGCGCCTTTCAAGCCAACAGCAAATGAATGCAATTGTGGCCACCAAGCTTCAGATTTTTCATGATCTTCAACCCGTCTTGCTGAGAATTTTTTGGTAATAGCTGAAATAACCGAAGAATCAAGTCCTCCAGAAAGTAGTACGCCATAAGGTACATCAGACATAAGATGGCTTTTAACCGACTCTTCTAATGCTACACGAAGTTCGTTAATGTCAGTTTTATTATCTTTGACATTTTCGTAATCCATCCAATCGCGTTTGTAATAAGTTTTGATTTCACCTTCAGTGCTTGACAAATAACTGCCCGGCGGAAAAGCTTCAATCGTTTTACAAACTGGCACTAATGCTTTCATTTCAGAAGCGACGTAAAATGTGCCATTTTCGTCATAACCCATATACATAGGGATAATGCCAATATGGTCACGACCAATAAAGTAAGCATCTTTATTAATATCATAAAGAACAAACGCGAACATACCTTGTAAGTCATCAAGGCAATGAATGCCTTTTTCTTGATACAGAGCAAGGATTACTTCACAGTCTGATCCTGTTTGAAATTCATAACGATCTTTGTACTGATTTCGGAGTTCTTGATGATTATAAATTTCGCCATTAACTGCTAAAACTAATGTTTTATCTTTATTATAAAGTGGCTGAGATCCAGTATTAACATCAACAATTGATAAACGTTCATGAGCAAGAATTGCTTTATCAGAAGCAAAAATACCAGACCAATCAGGTCCACGATGACGCTGTAGACTTGATAATTCTAGTGCTTTTGTTCGTAGTTGTTCTGGATCTGATTTAATATCAAGAATACCTAAAATCGAACACATTGATTTTCTCCATTTAAAATCGCACACGCGATACTATTACAAAATAAAAAACTAACTAAAAAATTCACACCATTGTTATTAGTAAAATAAGGTATGTCAAACTATCTTTTTAACAGCATACACATTATTCATACACAATTAAAGTACAATGTGATTATACTTTTCCTATTACTGCGAAAAGCTAAAAATTATTTTTTTAACCAGCGACCTTGTTGCTTGATATATTGCCCTACTGGGGTTTTCTCTTGAGCTTTACTACCCGCTCTTTTTTCAACTTCACTTAAAGACACATTCGTTTCAGCTGAGACTTTTTGATATTGTGCTTTACGAGCCTGGTTAATTAATTGAGCAATTTCACTTGCATTAGCTTCATTTTTAACTACACCTAAATAACCATCATCTTGCTCACCCACAAAACCTTGTGCTTTAGCTTGACTCAATGCATCCATTGCTTGATCTAAATTTAATGCAAAAACGGAAAAAGATAAAACCATCGACAATAAAACACATGATACTTTTTTATAGATTGTCATAACAACCCCCTAAACAATTACATCATAATTTATTTAATTGAATATAAATAACAAAAGTTATTGATATACTATATTAGATTTTTATTTATCAATATCAAAAATGCCAATCAAACACTAAAATCCAATCATTTAATATAAGCCTGACTTATTAATAATATTATCTAATGCCTTATCAACTTTAATATTAATTTGGTGATCTATTTTTACATTTAAATTAATATTAATAGGTTCACTTGGTGCTTCTACTTTAACTGTGGGTGAACATCCACTTAATATAGTGGCACATATCACCATTGCAATAACATTTCGTAGCATAAAATAACCTCTTATTTAAAAGATTCCTTCTTTAAATGTGCTTCAATACGTTGACGAATCGGTTCACTAATGTGATCTGATAATTGTAAACTCATCAATAATTTAACAATATTTTCTTGTAGATTAATATTTAAATTAACGGCTTTACCTTTTTTTATTTTTGGATTTTTGCCTTGAATGTTAATCGCTAAATTTGCTATTTCATCAGCATAATTAACACTAGCAGCAAGTTTAGTATATTCAAAATTCTGTAACACATTGGTGACTAATTGCATGTTAGGATTGTTTTTTGCATAATCTTGCAATGCTGAATTATTAAATGCTAAATACCCTGATGCAGTTGTAGCAAGTTCACCGTTTTCAATTGAGACATTATACCTATTATTATTTGCTGTTGAAATCTGAGTTATTTTGATTGGTAACATACCATCAATAGATCCTTCACCATTAAGTCCCTCAACCGGGTAAGTGGTTAAGATATCCTTTAATTGGATTGCTTTTAAATAGACTTTGATACTTTGCTTAAGTTTATTGAAATTTATTGTGCTATTGTTAACCAAAATTTTTCCAGAAAAAAGCGTTGACTCAAAGCGATGCCAACTTAATTTGCCTTTGCTTATGGCGTTAAAAGATGCTAAATATTCTCCGGCAAATTTTACATTTTCAAATAATATGCCGACATTCACATTTCGTATTCTTGTATTAAATGTTTCAATCAAGAACTTATTATCTTTAACTAAAAGTTGCCCACCACTTGATGCTGATTTAATTTCAACATTATCATAAATACCATCCAAATTTTGGATATTGAATCTTCCATCAATGATGACATTTTCAATAGTTACTGGAATTTTAGATTGCATTGCAAAATTTAGTGTGCCATTAAGATTAGCTAACATTAGGTTGGGTGAAATACTTACTTGCTCTGCATTTATTGTCGAGTTACTGACATTGAGTGAAAGACGATCATGTTTTAGCCACCCATTAAAAAGAACCGTTATTTTGGCATTTTTTATATCAGCTTGAGTTAGGACTGTATTAAATTCAGCAGTGGTGATATCCACTCGAGATTCAGCACGATTTAACAATAAATTAGCTGAAAGTTCACCACTATAATTTTTATTGAATGAAGCACGAAGTTGCAATGAATCTAACTGCTTTTCCACATTAATTTTAATATCAATAAGTTCATTGTGTTGCTGATAAAAACGTATTGAATCAATATGTATTAATTTGGGAAGCCATGCATAAAAACTAGCGAAATTGGAAAAATAGCTATCTGATTGCTCAATATGACTTTTATCATCTATTGGCAATGAATCTGTATCGATTTTACTTTGATTTGCTTGCCAGTAAATTTCTAAATCTGTCGCCGATAAATTCGACCAAGAAAATTTTAAATTTTTACCGGTAATTGTCAGTTGAGATTGTTTAGATAGGGTCAGTTCATCAAAACATAAACCGTTAAAACCGATGCTCATACCTCGCCAATCAACTGTAAGACCGAGTTCTTGTTTTAAACTCTGCCAATACCACCATCCAAATGAACTAAATAATAGCACAATGAGTAATAGAAAAGATGGGATCGAATAACGCTTCTTTAAACGTACCATTTAATATTCCTGACCCATTACATTCATTGCCGGTTTTGCCGGCAATGATAATTGAATCACACTGATGTCTGTTCCCGTTGATCAATATAAGCAAGCGCTTTATCTATACGAGCTAAAGTCCGCTTTTTACCTACAGCAAAAACGGTTGCATCAACCGATGGAGATTGACCAATACCCGTTACAGCAACGCGTAATGGCATACCCACTTTACCCATACCAACCTCAAGCTCAGTTGCGGTTGCTTCAATAGCATGATGAATTTTATCAATTTGCCAATCAAAATCAGCAATCGCCTCAATTTTCGCTTTAATAGCTAATAGTGGAGCTTTAGCAACTGGGCGTAGGTGTTTTTTAGCTGCATCAGCATCAAAATCATCAAAATCTTGATAACAATACGCACATGACTCAGCCATCTCTTTCAAGGTTTTACAACGCTCAGCAAACAATTTAATTATGGTTATAAGATCAGGACCTTGACTTAAATCATAGCCATGTTGGTTCATATGCCAAACTAAATGCTGCGCAACATAGTCGGCATCCAAATGATTAATATAATGATGATTCAACCAAAGTAATTTTTCGGTATTAAACGCACTTGCAGATTTACTTACTGCATTTAACGAAAATAAATCTATCATTTCAGATATCGAAAAGATCTCTTGATCACCATGTGACCAACCAAGACGCACCAAATAGTTAAGTAATGCTTCCGGTAAATAGCCATCATCACGATACTGCATCACACTTACTGCACCATGACGTTTTGATAATTTTTGTCCGTCGTCACCTAAAATCATTGATACATGCCCATACTCAGGTAGAGGTGCATCTAATGCTTTAAGAATATTAATTTGACGAGGCGTATTATTAATATGATCTTCACCGCGTATAACATGTGTAATTTGCATATCCCAATCATCAACGACAACGCAAAAATTATAAGTAGGTGAACCATCAGTTCGGCGAATAATTAAATCATCAAGCTCTTTATTGGCAATTTCAATTGGACCACGAATTAAATCGTTGAAAACAACAACGCCATCAACCGGATTAGCAAAACGCACAACATGCGGCTCATCATGAGTATGCTGTTTTTGTACAGCATCACAACGACAATGCCCATCATAACGGGCTTTTTCCCCTTTTGCCATTTGCTCTTCGCGCAGTTTTTCTAGGCGCTCTTTAGAACAATAGCAACGGTAAGCCGTTCCTTTGGCCAACATTTCGTCAATCACTTGATTATAGCGATCAAAACGCTTAGTTTGGAAATATGGGCCTTCATCCCATGACAATTTAAGCCAATTCATACCATCCATGATAGCATCAATCGCTTCTGGTGTTGAACGCTCAAGATCAGTGTCTTCTATACGTAAGACAAATGAACCCTTGGCATGGCGAGTATAGAGCCAAGAATAAAGTGCAGTACGAGCACCACCAACATGTAAATAGCCAGTTGGACTTGGCGCAAAACGAGTTTTAATTTTCATGAAATAATCCTAATAATAACAAAAGTAAGCTTGGTCATGAAAACTCAAAACCAACGCTTTTTTCTCTAATTCGACCCAATCAGTCAATAGAATAACTTTTTGATATAAATTCAGTTTAGTTGCTTATTCTAGCATGGTAAAAGGTTTCGGCAATAGCCGATTACTATCGGCAACATGATTGCGACAATCGTTAATACAGTTAAGTTGATTTAGACGATTTAATAGAAATCGTTGAACAAACAAATCTATGCGTGTTTTAACTAAAAATTAATGTGCTTCATCCCAATTATTACCCACACCGACATCCACTTTTAACGGAACAGATAATTGGTAACAATTTTCCATAATAGATTTAATTTCAGTTCGATACGCATCAACTAATTCATGCTTAACCTCAAACACTAACTCATCGTGCACTTGCATAACCATTCTTATATTACCGGCTGACTGTTTTTTAATCCATTTACTCATCTCAATCATGGCAATTTTGATAATATCAGCAGCAGTGCCTTGCATCGGTGCATTAATCGCTGCGCGTTCCGCTCCGCGGCGCTCAATGCCATTTGTTGAGGTGATTTTTGGTAGATATAAACGTCGACCCGAAAGTGTTTCAACATAACCACGTTCAGCGGCTAACTGACGCGTTTGTTCCATATAGTTTTGTACGCCGGGATAACGTTCAAAATACCGATCGATATAAAATTGTGCTTCTTTGCGAGCTACATTGATTTGTTTAGACAAACCAAAAGCACTCATGCCATAAATCAGTCCAAAATTCACCGCTTTCGCTCGGCGCCTTTCTTCTGATGTCACTTCACTTTCGGACTTACCTAAAATTTCGCCCGCAGTTACGCGGTGGATATCTTTGTCATGAGCAAAAGCATTAAGTAAGCTTTTATCTTGCGACAAATGCGCCATGATACGTAACTCAATTTGTGAGTAATCCGCCGAGATGATCTTATACCCTTCTGGGGCAATAAACGCTTGACGAATGCGGCGACCTTCTTCATTTCGAACTGGAATATTTTGTAAATTTGGGTCATTAGAAGATAAGCGCCCCGTCACTGTACCAATTTGGTTATAATTGGTATGAATACGATGATCAATAGGGCTAATCATTAATGGTAATTTATCAGTATAGGTATTTTTAAGTTTTGCCAAGCCTCGATAAAACAGAATCATACGTGGCAATTGATAATCATTAGCAAGTTCACTTAGCACTTCTTCACTGGTTGATGGATCACCCTTAGGTGTTTTTTTCAATACCGGCAATTGATGCTTATCAAATAAAATGGCTTGTATTTGTTTTGGCGAAGCAGGATTAAATTTTTCGCCAGCCAAAAATTGTAGTTGTTGCTCGGTTTCCCTTAGTTTGCTGTCCAATTCCTTTGAATATTCATTGAGCAACTTAGCATCGACTAATACCCCTGTTCTTTCCATCTCGGCAAGTACCAGAGCAAGCGGCATTTCAACATCAGTAAAGAGTTTGATTAATTTTGAATCTTTTTCAAGGCTTGGCCACAATTTATTATGCAGCTGTAACGTAATATCGGCATCTTCAGCGGCATATTGAGTGGTTTTTTCAATATCAATGGCATCAATAGTTAGCTGTTTTTTATCTAACTTAGTCAGTTCATTATAAGTAATAGTTTTATGATTTAGGTAACGATGAGCCATACTATCCATATCATGACGTTCGGTACTATTTAATACATAAGACTCAAGCATCGTATCAAAAGCAATGCCTTGCACTTTAATATCATAATTAGCCAAAATACTATAATCAAACTTAGCATTTTGCGCGATCTTTTTGATATTAGGATTTTCTAAAATTGGTTTTAATTTTGCTAATACTTCATCAAGTGGTAACTGATCTGGAACCCCTAAGTATTGATGAGCTAGAGGAATATAAGCGGCTTGATAAGGAACCACACTTAACGATATTCCAACGAGCTTAGCATGCACATGATCAACACTATCTGTTTCTGTATCAAAAGCAAATTGTTTACTATTACTTAACTTTGTGAGCCATTCATCGAGTTGTGCCGACGTTAAAATGCATTGATAATCAGACTCTTTATTTTGTTTAACGTCTTCATTATCGGAAAATAATGGCACACCACCGCTAGGGAATGATTTTTGTTGTTTTAAGAAAGTACCTGCCATTAACTCTTTTTGCCAGCGGTGAAAACCATAATAGGCAAATAATTCGTTTAATGCATTCACATCAATATCACTTACCATCAGTTGTTCGCTAGTAAAATCCAATTCTACATCAGTTTTAATGGTGGCAAGTAAATAAGAGAGTTCAGCCTCTTTTTGGTTATCAATCAGTTTTTGTTTTAAAGATTTTGCGCCACGAATTGAAAGTTTTTCAATTTCATCAAGACGAGCATAAATATCTGTTATGCCACTAAATTCAGCTAATAAACTTTGAGCTGTTTTTTCACCAACACCAGGAACGCCAGGAATATTATCGGAAGAATCGCCACGCAGTGCTAAATAATCAATAATTTTCTCGGGTGGAACACCAAATTTTTCGATCACCCCTTGAGGATTAAGTACGGTGTTATTCATAGTGTTAATTAAAGTAATGTTATGACTCACTAACTGAGCCATATCTTTATCACCAGTACTAATTAGCACATCCAGATTTTCGCTTTCAGCTTGTCTAGCTAACGTACCAATAACATCATCAGCTTCAACACCTTCAATACACAGTAAGGGTAATCCCATTGCTTTCAAAATAGTATGAATAGGCTCAATTTGAGGGCGAAGATTTTCAGGCATCGCTTCGCGGGTTGCTTTATATTCGCTATAAATCTCATTACGGAAAGATCCCCCTTTAGCATCAAAAACCACAGCAATATGAGTCGGATTAAATTGATTAATTAAACTACGAATCATATTAATGACACCAAAAATAGCCCCTGTTGGTTCACCTTTGGCATTAGTTAACGGAGGACATGCAAAAAAAGCACGATAAAGATAAGAAGAACCATCAATTAAGATAATGGGTGTGTTATTTGGCATCATAATCACCTAGGTTATGCTATATAATAGTGAATAGTATAACCTAATTGGCAATAATATTCTTATTATGACCGATAATATAACGTAAAAATGTTTAATGTAAGTCATACACTTTAGTATAAAAAACGCGTAAAAAACTGTATCTTACACTGTGACTGTTATATAATATCACATCTATTTTTTGCCTGAGTATTTGATAAATGACACAATTAAGTCTAGCTGCGCAAAAAGTCAAAGCGGCCTTAGCTGATAAAAATCTTGAAACGCCATCATGTCGTCTAGCTATGGATAATAGTGAGCGTAAGGCTAAAATTGAAGCTCATTTTCGTGAAATTATGAAGTTAATGGAACTTGATTTAACAGATGATAGTCTGGCTGAAACACCACATCGAGTTTCTAAAATGTACGTTGATGAGATTTTTTCGGGGCTTTACTATGAAAACTTTCCGAAGATCACCTTAATTGAAAATAAAATGCAAGTTGACGAGATGATAACCGTTCGTGATATCACTTTAACCAGTGTATGTGAACACCATTTTGTCACCATTGACGGCAAAGCAACTGTCTCTTATATCCCTAAAGATAAAGTGATAGGCTTATCCAAAATTAACCGAATTGTCGAATTTTTTGCCTCACGTCCACAAGTACAAGAAAGGTTAACTCAACAAATACTCGTTGCCCTTCAAACCTTACTAGGGACGGTCAATGTGGCGGTCTCAATTGATGCAACCCACTATTGTGTTAAGGCTCGAGGCATTAAAGATTCAAGTAGTAGAACAACGACAACAGCGCTGGGCGGCGGGTTTAAAACAAATCCAAGTACCAGACAAGAATTTTTACGAGCACTTAATCATTATTAACAATAATAACCCGATTTGATTGATATTGATGTTAAACCCAAACTTAGCATTAAATATCGGTCTAAAACATATTAAAATAAGTGATATAAGACAATAACAAATCCAACTTTATATTACGTGCATCTTCAAGAAAGATTGGTATAATTCTCGGCTACTTAATATAAATAACATTGTTTTCATGAAGATTATCCGTGGTATCGCTAATTTAAAAAATCAATTTTCTCAATGCGTTTTAACATTAGGAAATTTTGATGGTGTGCATTTGGGTCACCAGCAATTAATTCATCATCTTATTAAACAAGGTAAAAAATTAAATTTACCGACTGTGTTAATGTTATTTGAACCACAGCCATTAGAGTTTTTTAATCCTAATAATGCGCCTTCACGGTTAACATCATTTCAAGAAAAGGTGATTTTTATTAAAGAGCTTGGGATTGATTATATTATAGCGATTCCATTTACTCAGACCTTTGCCCGCATGTCAGCTGATTGTTTTATTCAAGATTGGTTAATCAATAAGCTAAAAGCCAAATTTATCACTATTGGTGATGACTTTCGATTTGGATTCGAACGGCAAGGTGATATCAACCTTTTACAACACTATGCACATCAACACGACTTTGCTGTGGAAAATATGCCGACATTTGTTTGGAATCATTTAAGAATTAGTAGCACAGCAGTGCGCCAAGCTTTGTTGAATAATGATTTTCAATTAGCACACAGTTTATTAGGGCGTGATTACACCATCCAAGGTCGTGTGGTGCACGGTAATGCGTTGGCAAGACAACTCGGTTTTCCAACAGCTAATATTCATCTACATCGAAAAAAGCCTGCATTGCAAGGGGTTTATGTGGTTAAAGTTAAAAATTGCTGTAACCAACAACACTATTTTGGCATTGCTAATATTGGCTTAAGACCGACTATTCAAGGAAAAAAAGCAGTTTTAGAAGTGAATCTATTTGACTTTTCGGGTGACATTTATGGACAATATTTAGACGTGACTTTTGTCCATAAATTGCGCGACGAGAAAAAATTTGACTCATTGGCTGAGTTAAAACAACAAATTACACAAGATGTTTGCACTGCCAAACAGATCAGTGCACAATTAACCCATTAAAAAGAAGTAGTATCAACCAAATTAACTGGAATAAATCAGCATGACAGATTATAAAAATACACTAAACTTACCGGAAACGGGCTTTCCAATGCGAGGCGATCTTGCTAAACGAGAACCGGCAATGTTACAAAATTGGTACGATAAAGAACTTTATCGTAAAATCCGCCAAGTAAAAAAGGGTAAAAAAGCCTTTATTTTGCATGATGGACCTCCATATGCCAATGGCAAACTTCATATTGGTCATGCAGTTAACAAAATAATTAAAGATATTATCATTAAATCAAAAGGGTTAAGTGGTTATGATTCCCCATATATTCCAGGTTGGGACTGTCACGGCTTACCGATTGAGCAAAAAGTTGAAGAACAAGTAGGAAAACCGGGCGTAAAAGTAACACCTGCTGAGTTTCGTCAAATTTGTCGTGATTATGCCGCTTCACAAGTTGAACTACAAAAAGCCGATTTTATTCGTATGGGTGTGCTGGGTGATTGGCAAAATCCATACCGTACAATGGACTATGATACTGAAGCCAATATTATACGTGCTTTAGGAAAAGTCATTCAAAATGGTCATTTAGTTAAAGGTGCTAAACCTGTTTATTGGTGTACTGATTGTATGTCATCGTTAGCTGAAGCTGAAGTTGAATACTACGATAAATCTTCACCAGCCATTGACGTAAAATTCAAAGCGATGGATAACCAAGCTGTTGCTAATAAATTTGGTGTCAATACTGATTTAACCATCTATGCCGTGATTTGGACAACAACACCTTGGACATTGCCGGCAAGCCGAGGTATTGCCTTAAATGCTGACTTTGAGTATCAACTGGTACAAATCAATGATAAAGAATGCTTAATTTTAGCCACTGACCTTGTCGAATCAGTCATGAAACGTGCCGAAATTTCAGAGTGGAAAATTATTGGCAGCTGTAAAGGTGATGCGCTTGAGCTATTACGCTTTAAACACCCTTTCCTTGACTTTGACGAACCTATTGTACTCGGTGATCATGTTACTGTTGATGCCGGTACAGGTGCAGTGCACACCGCACCAGGTCACGGTGCGGAAGACTTTATTGTCGGTCAAAAATATGGTCTTGAAGTGGCTAACCCTGTTGGTGGCAATGGCTGCTATTTACCGGGTACAGGTGCAGGTTTAGATGGCTTATTTGTATTTAAAGCTAACAAAGTTGTAATTGAAATTTTAAAAGAAAATAATGCATTACTGCATTTTGAAAACATTGAACACAGTTACCCATGTTGTTGGCGACATAAAACACCGGTCATTTACCGAGCAACACCACAATGGTTCATCAGCATGGACAAACAAGGGTTACGTGCGCAATCATTAAAAGAGATCAAACAAGTTCGTTGGATCCCAGATTGGGGACAAGCACGAATTGAAACCATGGTAGCAAACCGCCCAGATTGGTGTATTTCTCGTCAACGTACATGGGGCGTACCAATGACGTTATTTGTGCATAAAGAGACCGAAGCGCTACACCCAGACACATTAGCATTAGTTGAAAAAGTCGCTAAATTAGTTGAACAAAATGGTATTCAAGCTTGGTGGGATGCAGATATTAGAGATCTATTAGGTCCTGATGCCGATGATTACCGTAAAGTACCCGACACATTAGATGTGTGGTTTGATTCCGGATCAACTTTCTATTCAGTCGTTGGTGTTCGCGCTGAATTTGCAGGTCATGAAGCAGACATGTACCTAGAAGGTTCAGATCAGCACCGTGGTTGGTTTATGTCTTCATTAATGTTATCAACCGCGATTAATAACAAAGCCCCTTATCAGCAAGTATTGACCCATGGCTTTGTGGTTGATGGTCAAGGCCGTAAAATGTCAAAATCACTTGGTAACATTGTGACACCACAAGAAGTAATGAATAAACTGGGTGCAGATATTTTACGTTTATGGATCGCCTCAACTGATTATTCCGGTGAAATGAGCTATTCCGATGAAATTATCAAACGCTCAGCCGATAGCTATCGTCGAATTCGTAATACAGCTCGCTTCTTATTAGCTAACTTAAATGGCTTTGACCCAGCTAAGGATATGGTAAAACCGGAAGATATGGTGGTGCTAGACCGATGGGCTGTTAGTATGGCTAAAGAAGCGCAAGAACAAATCATACAAGCTTATGAAAACTATGACTTCCATAAAGTTGTTCAACGTATCATGCAGTTCTGTTCAATCGAAATGGGCTCATTCTATTTAGATATTATTAAAGATCGCCAATATACAGCAAAAAGCGACAGTATTGCTCGCCATAGTTGCCAAACAGCGTTATATCATATTGCGCAAGCCATGGTACGTTGGATAGCGCCGGTATTATCGTTCACAGCTGATGAAATTTGGCAATACTTACCTGCATCACAAAAATCAGAATTTGTGTTTGAAGATGAATGGTATTGTTCACTCTTTAGTTTATCTGATAGTGAAGCATTAAATAGCGAATATTGGGCACAAATTTTAGCTATTCGTAGCGAAGTCAATAAAGTGCTTGAACAAGGTCGTAACGATAAAGTGATTGGTGGCTCACTTGAGGCTGCGGTGACACTTTACGCTGATGAAAAAATTGCGGATGCTTTAGCAAAATTAGAAAATGAATTACGTTTTGTTTTATTAACTTCACAAGCTAGTGTTAAAACATTAGCGTCTGCGCCAAAATCAGCAATACAAAGCGATATCAAAGGTTTGAAAATTGAATTGGCTAAAGCGCAAGGTGATAAATGTCCTCGTTGCTGGCATTATACTGTCGATAATGATCCAACAACGCATTTATGCAAACGTTGTGAACAAAACATCCATGGTAATGGTGAAATCAGGCATTTTGCTTAATAAATAGTCATTAATTCATCAAACAAGGGTTATAGGCAACCACACTATAACAATTTAATTTCTTTACCGCCGACAATTGTCGGCGGAAACATAATGAGCATATACGCTATGAAAAAAAACAATGGGCTTTACTGGCTATTGTTAGCAATAGTTGTTTTTATTGTTGATATTGCAAGTAAATTCTGGATATTAGATCGCTTTGCTTTATATGAGTCAGTGAATCTTTTACCTTTCTTCTCAATCACTTATGTGCGTAATATTGGTGCAGCCTTTAGTATTTTTGAAGGCCAACGTTGGATGCTTGCATCTATTGCATTAATTATTAGTGGTGTAATTATCTATATGTTATATCGCAATACAGGCAGACAAAAATTAGAAAACTTTTCATTATCATTAATTTTAGGGGGCGCATTAGGAAATTTATTCGATCGCCTTTACCATGGTTTTGTTGTCGATTTTCTTGATGTCAATTTTGGTGATTGGCACTATCCAACGTTTAATATTGCAGACTGTGCAATTTGCGTAGGTATTGGATTATTTATTCTTAGCAGCTTAAAAAAACCCAAGAAGACCATCTAACATGCAAATTATTTTAGCGAATCCACGAGGCTTTTGTGCCGGTGTTGATCGTGCTATTACTATCGTTGAACGAGCACTAGAGTTATTTGGTGCGCCAGTTTATGTCCGTCATGAAGTTGTTCATAACCGCTATGTGGTTAATCGCCTTAAAGAGTTAGGGGCTATTTTCATTGAAGAGATCAATGAGGTGCCAGACAATGCTATTTTAATTTTTTCAGCACATGGTGTGTCTAAAAGCGTTCGTGAAGAAGCCAAACAACGTCAACTTCGTATATTTGATGCTACTTGTCCATTAGTCACTAAAGTGCATATGGAAGTGGCTCGATCGAGTTATCGAGGTGAAGAAGTCATTTTAATTGGTCATGCTGGACATATTGAAGTCGATGGCACCATGGGGCAGTACAATAACCCAGAAGGTGGAATTTATCTGATCGAATCCATTGAAGATGTTGAAAAACTAAAAGTGAAAAACGAACAACACCTTTGTTTTACCACGCAAACCACACTATCAGTTGATGATACAGCTGAAATTATTGCTGCACTAAAAAAGCGTTTCCCAAATATCCGCAGCCCTCGTAAAAATGACATTTGTTACGCCACAACTAATCGCCAACAAGCGGTTAAACAGCTCGCTTCACAAGCAGATGTGGTATTAGTTGTTGGCTCTAAAAACTCGTCTAATTCAAATCGTTTAGCTGAACTCGCTAGACGCAATAGCAAGCATGCTTATTTAATTGATTTTGCCTCTGATATTGATCCCGCTTGGTTAACCAATGCCCGCACAATAGGAGTGACGGCAGGCGCTTCTGCACCCGATATTTTAGTCCAACAAGTTATCGATCGCTTAAAAAATTTAGGTTGTACAACACTCACCGAAACCGACGGTATTTTAGAAAATATTACGTTTGAAATACCTAAAGCACTTCGAATTGAAGTAAAAGCAAACTAACTGTTTAATTTGAGTGTTTTAGTTGCTCAAATTTTGCCAGTAGCTGATCATGGGTCTCGATATGCTCAGGATCAGCAATAATCGCATTTTGAATAGGACAAACACGTTGACAGGTTGAATGATCATAATAACCCACACATTCAGTACATTTATTGGGATCAATTTCGTAGGTGTCAAACCCCATCGAGATAGCCTCGTTCGGACACTCAGGTTCACACATATCACAATTAATACACTTAGAGGTTATTTTTAACGCCATTACTTTGTTTTTCTTAATCCACTTAAAAAATTTGCGCCATTATAACGCAATCCTTCATAAAACCTAAGATAAGATGCAGTAAGCAAATTCAAAATTAGTCTGTTTTATAAAAAAGGTAATGTATGAGTATACCTTTATCTAAGTAAGATAATATAAACTATTAGATTAGTTAAATGAGTATTTTTGTTGAAATTCAAAAATATCTTCCAAATTTTCATGCTACAACCAAAGAAAGCCTTATCACACTTAAAATTGCTTAAAATATTTTCATAATTATTACAATTTATTATCGTTAGTTATCAATGGCATTTGATTTTATACGATACAATGACGAAAAATTTTATAAAAAATAATAGGATGAAAAGATTGTCAAAGTTTTTAAAAATTAAAAATATTGCTATAACCTTTATTATATTAGCCATTATTTATCTTGTTTATTGGATTTTATCCCCTTCTGAAAAAGCAGTAAATTATATTACCGCACCAGTGACTAAAAGTAATATTGAAAAAACTGTTCTTGCCGATGGAACCATCAGTGCTTTTAAGCAAGTAAGCGTTGGTGCTCAGGTTTCTGGTCAAATCAAAAAATTATATGTGGAATTAGGCGATGAAGTTAAACAAGGCGATATGATTGCCGAAATAGATGATCTTAAACAAAATAATGATTTAAGACAGTCAGAAGCTTCATTAAATAGTTTAGAAGCTCAACGTAAATCGAAAAAAGCAAAATTAGTTAACTATCAACTTACTTACGATCGTCAATTAAAGTTAGTCAATAAAGGGGTTGGAATTCAATCCGATTTAGATGCCGCTAAAGCTGATCTTGATGGAATTAAAGCCGATATAGCAGCACTAGATGCAGATATTATCAGTGCTCAAGTTGCCGTTGATACCGCTAAAGTGAACTTAGGGTATACTAAAATTCGTTCGCCAATTGATGGTGTCATTGTGGCAATTCCGGTTGATCAAGGGCAAACTGTTAACTCTGTTCAAAGTGCGCCAACAATAGTCAAAGTTGCACAACTGGATAAAATGACCATTGAGGCACAAATTTCTGAAGCAGATGTGATTAATGTAAAAAAAGGCATGCCTGTTTATTTTACAATATTAGGCCAGCCCAATAAACGTTTTGAGGGATTAACACTACGAGCAATCGAGCCTGCACCAGACTCAATTAATACCGAAAGTTCATCTAACTCAAGTACCTCCTCTTCAACGACTAAAACAGCCATCTACTATAATGGTTTGTTTGATGTTGATAATCCAAATCACATTTTACGTATTTCGATGACAGCTCAAGTTTATATAGTGTTATCACAAGCTAAGGATGTGCTTACGATTCCATCACAAGCTATTGAAAAGAATTTAGATGACGATAAAGCTATTGTTTACGTACTTAATCAACATAATGATATTGAAGAGCGAAAAGTCAGTTTAGGTGTCAATAATAATGTTAATGTTGAAATCAAATCAGGGCTTAAAGAAGGAGAAGTCGTCATTGTAAGTAGTATCAATGGTGCACAACTCAATCCTAATGGACGGACCCCAAGGATAAGATTCTAATATGACAAATAATAACCCGCTGATTAAACTGGAAAATATAGTACGTGAATTCCCTGCTGGCGATTCAACCATAAAAGTGCTTAAAGGTATCAATTTGTCGATTAATGCTGGTGAAATGGTTGCCATTATTGGCGCTTCAGGATCGGGCAAATCAACTTTAATGAATATTTTGGGTTGTTTAGATAAACCCAGTTCGGGGGTTTATACTATTGGAGGTCGAACCACTAATCAATTATCCCCCGATGAATTAGCCGAATTACGTCGTGAACATTTTGGTTTTATCTTCCAACGTTATCATTTATTAAGTGCCCTTACTGCGCAAGGGAATGTCGAAATTCCAGCAATTTATGCTGGCGCATCTAATGAATTTAGGCAACAACGTGCTGTTGAAATTTTAACGCGATTAGGGTTAGAAGATAAAATCAATAACAAGCCGAATCAATTATCTGGCGGTCAGCAGCAACGAGTCAGTATTGCGCGAGCGTTAATCAATGGTGGGCAAGTGATTTTAGCCGACGAACCAACCGGCGCGCTAGATCGTAAAAGCGGTTTAGAAGTTATGGCAATATTGCGCGAACTTCATAAACAAGGCCATACTGTCATCATTGTGACTCACGATAGCAATATTGCCCAAAGTGCACAGCGCATTATAGAAATCAGTGATGGTAATATTATTTCAGATGCTAGTAATCCTAACTATCATGATGATGATGATAATCGACAAATAAAACAGATAGAAACAACCAAAACACAAGATAACTGGTTAGCCAAATACTATCGTTTTCGTGATGCATTTAATATGGCAATATTATCTATGTTATCGCAGCGACTACGTACTTTTTTAACCATGCTTGGTATTATTATTGGTATCGCTTCTGTTGTGTCAATGGTGGCATTAGGGCAAGGAACCAAGCAAAAAATTCTGTCTGACATTAATTCATTAGGAACAAGCACCTTAGAAATTTATGCTGGTAATGGATTTGGTGATCGTAATGCCGATAAAATCACAACATTGCGATCTTCTGATGCTGACTTTTTAGCCAAACAAAGTTTTGTCCATAGTACCACGCCTAACCTTTCAACTAGTGTCTATTTTCGCGTTAATAATTTGGCAGTAACAGGAACGGTTAATGGGGTTGGTGAACAGTATTTTACTGTACGTGGTTATAATATAACTAAAGGTAAAGCGTTTGATCACGCAAGTGTTCTGTCGTCCGCGCAAGATGCTGTCATCGATGAAAATACCGTTAATCGCTTATTTAATAATCAAGATCCAATTGGTAAAATTATTATGGTTGGGCAACTACCAGTTAAAGTCATTGGTATTGCAACTAAACAACAGCAAGGCTTTGGTAGTAATGAAAGCCTGAATATTTGGTTACCTTATACCACAGTGATCAATCGCATGGTTGGGCAAACATCATTAAAAAGCATTACTGTTAGAGTAAATGATAATGTTGATCTATCCGTAGCAGAACAAGCGATTAATAAGATTATGCTACAACGCCATGGCACTAAAGACTTTTTTATATTTAATTCCGATAGTATTCGTGAAACCGTGAATTCTTCAACATTGGTGTTAACATTATTAATCTCAACTATTGCGTTAATTTCACTGTTGGTTGGCGGTATTGGCGTAATGAATATTATGCTGGTGTCAGTCACAGAAAGAACGCGAGAAATTGGGGTAAGAATGGCGGTTGGTGCTCGCTCTAGTGATATTCTTCAACAATTTTTAATTGAAGCAGTGTTAGTCTGTTTAATTGGTGGTATTTTGGGAATTATACTATCATTTGTGGTTGGGCTGATTTTCAATTATTTTGTCTCTTTATTTGCTATGAGTTTTTCAATCATTTCAATTATTGCGGCATTTAGTTGTTCAAGTATCATTGGTATTATTTTTGGTTATTTTCCTGCCAAACGAGCGGCAAAACTTGATCCAATTTATGCACTAGAACGTGAATAATACTCCAATAAAATCCCTTTGCTGAAATAACTCAAACAAAGGGATTGATTAATTTACAGCTCGCTAATTGATTAATGCAATGAATATTTGCTATGTATCTATCAATTATTTAAACAGTAATAAATTACTCATTACTGTTTGCTTGTTTATCATGAGCTTTGACATTCGGATCTAAACCAACTAAAAAGGCTGTAACCCTCGCATAATCTTTAATAAATGCATCATCACTTGACACATCTAACCCTTTAGTATTGATATAGAATTTACGGTTAACAATCCAAGTTGGTATGGATGTTGGCTGCATTTCTTTAATAGCATTAGCTTGTTGCGCCATAAAAGCTTTAACTAAAAAGCTGTCTTTGGTTTTATCATAAGTTTCAGAATCCACACCGAGTTCAGCAAATACAGCTTTAATATCATCTGGCGTTTTTATACTACGATCTTTTTGTACTGCATTATACAGTGCTGGTGAAACTTTATCTTCAATACCAAGTACATTAGCAATCGCCCATGCTTGAGCTAAATCTTGAGCAAGTGGACCAAAATCCAATAAATGATAACGTTTAATTTTGATATCTTGAGGGATAGCTTTAGCTATAACTTGTGAACCATGATATTGGTTTTCAAATCTATAGCAACTAGGACAATTAAACGAAAAAAATTCGATCACTTCTTTGTCTGGCGATGGATTAGTGGGTAATACAATATATTGTTTATCCACTTCAATCGGAGCTTGAGTCGTCGCCGGAGCGGCTGTTTGCGATGCGTCTGTTTTTGCATTAGAAGGCGCTTCATCAGCAAAACAATTTACCGAAAACAGTAATACTCCCATAGCAATAAGCGTTTTTTTCATTTAACTAATTCTCCTTATTCTTTAATGATGCCGCGAGCTTTTAATAGTGCGGTTTTAAAATCTTCTTCATAATCTTTTTTTAGTCCGGGAATGACTTCACTTTTATCAGCATCGCGCATCTTTAAGTGATAGATTAACACTTCATCGCCCAGATCTTTTAAATCGCCCTCGAAGCCAGCTTCCTGACCGAGTTTAACTAAAAATTGTAACAAACTGAGATCTGAATCATTTTCCCAAGCTGACTTTAATAATTCCATTACTTCATCAATACGATGACATTTCATAAATTATACCTTTTTTGAATCTTCAAACCCATTGAAGATGATGATTTAATATTTTATTTTGATATTGTGTTACTCATTAGTTTAAGCATAACACTATTGATAAAAACAATTTATCAAAATAAATGATGTAAACATGTTTAATTGAATTTATCAATTATTCCATACCTGAAAAACCATTACAGATATATTTCATTTTCCAATTACAACACTTGATTACTTAATCTAAGTATGAAGACTATGTTATAAATTGTACGATTTAAAATAACTTTGCTATATAGTAATGTTATTTTGTGTTTTGGCAATGTAAAAGAGAAATAATTTATGCAGAAAAGCGCTATTACCGCAATCATTTTAGCTGGAGGTCAAAGCTCACGCATGAATGGTGAAGACAAAGGCTTAATCTTATTAAATGACAAAGCGCTTTATCAACATGTTATTGATCGCATTGCGCCTCAAGTCGGCACACTAATGATCAATTGCAATCGTCATTTAGATCAATATCAAAAAGCAGGTTATGCCATATTTAGTGATGATTTAGAGGGTTTTTTAGGACCACTTTCGGGCATCTATAGCGGATTACGTCGGACCAATACCGATTGGAACTTATTTGTTAGTTGTGATACCCCTTATTTACCCAAGGATTTAATTGCCCGTTTAGCAAAATATACGACCAATTATAGCGCTATCTACCCTTTTGATGGCAAATACGCTCATCCAACGATTTTACTTATACATCGTTGTGTACTTGTACAATTAGAACAATATTTAGCACTAGGGAACCGCAAACTAATGCTATTTTTGCAGCAAGTACAAGCTAAAGCCGTAGATTTTAGTGATACGCCAACATCTTTTGTGAATATTAATACCTATGACGAATTAGCCAACGCACATTTATCCTAAATCAAATTTTACGATAACCATGAATGCAATAGTCTATCTAACCTATCAATTTCATCTATTTGAGTTGACCATGAAGTACAAAAACGTAAACAGCAGTTATGGTCATCGATAGGACCTAAATTATCAACCGCATAATGAGCAATAATCTTTTCAGCCAGTTGGTTGGGAAAATTAACAAATAGTTGGTTAGTTTGTGGTTTGCTGGCAAATGTTAATCCAGCTTTTTCAAAAACAATTTTTAGTTTATCGGCCATATTATTACTGTGTTGCCCTAACTGGAAGTACAAATCATTTTGCATCAACTCATTCATCTGTACAGCAACAATCCAGCTTTTTGCTAATATTGCACCTTTTTGCTTCATACTAAAACGAAAGTCTTGATTAATAGATAGATTATTAAAAATAACCATTTCACCAGCAAACGCCCCGACTTTGGTTCCACCAATATAAAATACATCAGTGTATTTAGCTAAATCAGGCAAAGTCAGATCATTATCTTTTGCTGCCAATGCCATCGCTAGGCGGGCACCATCTAAATAGAGAAAAAGGCGATTTTTTTGGCAATATTGATAAAGATTTTTAAGATCTTGCTGACTATATATTGTGCCTAATTCAGTGGTATTAGAGATGTAAATAAGCTTACATATGTTCATCACTATGATGAAATAATACAGGTTCTATCAATTCCGGCGTAAGTTTTCCATCAGCTGTTGGCACCGAGATTACTTTATGCCCTGTCGCTTCAATCGCTCCGGTTTCATGCACGTTGATGTGTCCGGTATTCGCGGCAATTACGGCTTGATAGGGTTTTAAAATATGTGAAATGACCGTTAGATTGGTTATTGTGCCACCAGGCATAAAATGCACATCAGCATGAGGAGATTGTAATCGTTTTTGGATATTTGTTATAGCTTGTTTGCAATATTCATCTAAACCATAACCCGCTAATTTCTTATTATTAATAGCAATAAAACTTTCTAACAAACTGGGGTGAACAGTTTGATTGTAATCATTCAAAAAATCGTTCATATTATTCTCTTTTTGAACATCTGCTGCAAAAAATCATGTAATATTGTTTATCTATCGAATATGGTACATTAACATAAACTAGTGATGAATAAAAAAAAGATTATCGGAATTTGTGGTTATAGCGGTAGTGGCAAAACTACATTGTTAAAACAGGTTATTCCACTACTTATTAAACAGGGCGTTAATGTAGGCTCATTAAAACATGCCCATCATGACATCGAGTTAGACATCCCTGGTAAAGATAGTTATGAATTGCGTAAGGCCGGCTCAGTACAAACAGCCATCGTATGCGATAATCGTTATGCAATTATTCATGAAACGCCCAATAAACCAGCAGATCTGACTACACTGATAAATCAGTTTACAGATGTAGACATCATATTAATTGAAGGATTTAAACACGAAAAAATACCTAAAATTATCTGTCATCGTCAAACCATTAGTCATCCCGTTTTTATCGATGACTTTACGCTTGCTATCGCCAGTGATAACCAATTAGATATATCGATTCCATTGCTAGATATCAATCAACCACAACAAGTTGTGAAGTTTATACTCGATTACCTATTTAACTGATCTAATGATGATGTTCTTATTGGCAAGAATTGATTATTCGTTAATAACTTATTATTTTTATTGGTAATAAAATAGCATTCATTTAGTAAAGTTAATTTTTTATAGCGATGTAACTCATTTACTAGCTTGTTTAACATAAATAGCCAATTGAAAAATGAAAGATTGATATTCCAAACAAAAATTTATAAACATTAAATAAAACAATGTAAATGATATGTTAATATAGCTAACCTTTAGCTATATCCTGATTTAAGCAATATGCATCCATTATTAAAAAAGATATTAATCAAAACAAGAAACGTAGTTATTGGATTAATGCTGTTATCTATTTTTCTCATTTTAATAATGCGTTGGATCGATCCGATTGGCTCAATGTTAATGGTGGAAAGAAAAATTGTTAATTGGGGCATCACACAACAGCGGGAATGGAAAAATTGGGATGCAATTTCAGACAATATTAAAATCGCAGTTATTGCTTCAGAAGATCAGAACTTTGCAACACACTGGGGCTTTGATTTTGATGCAATTAATCGAGCATTGAAACATAATCAAAATGCAAAAAAAATTCGTGGCGCAAGCACTATTACCCAACAAGTAGCTAAAAATATTTTTTTATGGCCATCACGAAGTTGGCTACGTAAAGCAATAGAATCTTGGTTTACTATCTGGATTGAGTTAATTTGGTCAAAACAAAGAACCCTTGAAATCTATTTAAATAGTGTAGAATGGGGTGAGGGGATTTTTGGCATTGAAGCAGCATCTCGTTATTATTTTAATGTCAGTGCAAATCAATTAACGCCTTATCAAGCGAGTTTACTTGCAGCAACGTTACCTAATCCAAGAAAATGGAGCCCAGCCACCCCCACAAACTATGTCCAAAAAAAAGCAGAATGGATTCGAGCGCAAATGGCTAATCTTGGTGGTAAAAATTATTTAAAACAGATGGAGTAAAAACTGTTTTAAATTAATGTCTGAATAAATTCGGGTACCACCTGACTTGCTGGGCCATAAATTTTAGTTTGAAATAAACTTTCGCCTAAGCTTGGCTCTAAATTAAGTTCAATCGTTTTAGCACCGGATTGATTAGCAATTTGAACAAAACCGGCAGCAGGATAGACATTGCCCGATGTGCCAATTGAAATAAAATAATCTGCTTGTGATAATGCATCATAAATTTGATCCATCTGTAATGGAATTTCACCAAACCAAACAATATGCGGCCGTATTAATTTATTTTGTTGATAATTAATATCGTTGAAACAGTCAATAATTTCTCCGGTTTTTTCATTACGCGCTTTTAATAATTCGCCATGCATATGAATAATATTTTTCGATCCAGCTTGTTCATGTAAGTTATCAACATTTTGAGTTACAACCAATACATTATTTGAACCGAGTTTTTGTTCTAACTCAGCCAGTGCAATATGAGCTTGATTCGGTTTTACCGATGGATCTTGCAATTTTCTTCGTAACATATTGTAAAAATTATGCACCGCAATGGGATCACGACGGTAACCTTCATAAGTGGCAACATCATTAACATCATAACCTTCCCATAATCCATTTTGGGCTCGAAAGGTTGATAACCCCGATTCGGCTGAAATGCCAGCCCCTGTTAAAATGACAATTTTGGGCGTTTTTAACATATCTATTTTCCTTTTTATTGATAAGTTAAATAATCTACTAGGATATAAAAGATTATTGGCTATATTCGGTGGTAAATATATGTAAGGCTGGTTGGCTTAATTTTTGATATTGGCTGTAAGCACTTGCTACTTTAAGCCTTATTTCATCTTTTGATTCACCATCCAACCAACTGTTAATCATAGCATGAATACTATAAGCTTCTGGCGCCATACGGTGCAAGGTTAAGATCAATGGATTAATACCTAAATGAGATAGTGGTGGAGTAAAATATTTCTGACTTTTACAAGCAAATACAGCAGCATAACGCGATTTTTGCTTTTCTCGTTGAGTTTTAGATAATGTGCTCCAACGCCAACTACCTGGTAAATAACTGCGCCAAGATGGCGTTTCCATTAATGCGTTATGCCCAATATAAACAACAAGATCAGCGTTACCACCAGCATTGATTTGTTTTTTATCTACTGATAATGACAGCGAATTTTTTCCCGCAGAATAGTCAATAAAATCATTTACCGTATCATCAATATATTTACCATCATAGGCTTGAGCAATAAGGTAAACATCTTGATTTTGATGTTTATATATTATCTCTTCTAATATTTTACCATCATTAGGCTTATTAACTTGTATAACTTGCCACTCTTTTTGCTTAGCAAAATAGGTTTTAAAACCGTAAGCCGCGCCCCAATAGAGATTATTTTTGGGATCTTGACCATTACCAATCGCAGCTGGAACTGGCGCTATACCTTGATATTTGTTATCACATAATGCGACCAGAACATGAATAACTTTTGTGTCGGCTAAACATGAAAAAGATAAAAAAAACGATAAGAATGATATCAACCATAAATAAGGACTAATTTTGTTCATAATTGATACTTTCCTCATCAATTTCATATTTAACTATAACTAAATTTTATACATCACTTTGCAAGAAATACATTTCAGCATACCGGCAGCATTCTGTTTAATCAATGTATCTTTCCAGATTTTATTCTTTCGCTAAGTAACACCGTTTTGACCAATAAAGGTATTTTTCATCATTATAATAAGTACATTGATTTTCTTGATTATACTATAATTATTTTAAAGTTAATGCGAGTCGACATTTCATACAATTTGTAAAATTTTATCAGTCAAATTATAGCGCATTCAATTGACATAATTATAAAAAATAGCCATATTTAAGCCAAAAGGTAAAACATATCCATTATTAGGAAAAGTTTCAAAGCTGTGGTTAGCGCTTGCTATGATGTCTAGTTCTAAATAGATTGCTAACTAGTATGTGAAATAGCTAATATTGACCAATATCCTCACCAAATGAAAGCATCATGGGATCAATAACGCCTCATTTTTGAATTGATTTGCCAACCAGTCGACAAAAAGAGAAGCACCAAGTAAATAGTAAGGTAATCAACATTGGTTTACGCTTAACCATATAGCTTAATGTGATAACTTGAAAGCGGTTTCCTTATAAATTTTATGGTTGTAATGTAAAAAATAAATAAACTGCTTTATGTTATCTACTTTTAAATAAAAACAATAACCATGTTAAATAAATAGCGTGAACCCTCGCTTAACGATCAAAAGTTGATATTAATTAACTTTACAGATGATATAATATTATCAATTAGTTAACTAAATTTTCAATGAAATCATAAGTTTTTATAAGGTATTTTTAAATGAAAACAATTGGCTTAATCGGCGGTATGAGTTGGGAAAGTACCGTTACCTATTATCAAGTAATTAATCAAATGGTAGCAAAATCATTAGGGGGGTTACATTCAGCGAAAACGCTATTATATAGCGTAGATTTTCAAGAAATTGAATTATGCCAAGCCAATGGTGAGTGGGATAAAAGTGCACTGATTTTAATTGATGCAGCCAAAAAATTACAAATAGCAGGTGCAGATTTTATTGTCATTTGTACCAATACTATGCATAAAGTCGCAGATCAGATTCAAGCAGCAATTACTATTCCAATTATTCATATTGCAGATGTCACAGCTAAAAAATTGATTCAACAAGGTATTAAAACTGTAGCATTGTTAGGGACTAAATACACAATGGAGCAAGATTTTTATAAATCAAAATTGATTGACCAAGGCTTAATAGTATTAATACCGGATCAAGAAGATAGAAATGTTGTTAACCAAATTATTTACGATGAACTTTGTAAAGGGATTATTAAACCTGCATCTAAACAAGCTTACTTAACAATTGTTGATAAATTAGTTGAACGCGGAGCACAAGGTGTGATTTTAGGCTGCACAGAAATTGGTTTATTAATATCACAATCAGATCGAAATATCCCTTTTTTTGATACAGCCTTAATTCATGCAGAAGCCGCCGCTATGCTAGCAATAAGTCACTAAGCATTATCATTAGTATCGTTAATATATTCCAAAATATCACCAGGTTGGCAATCTAAATATTCACAGATTGCCTCAAGTGTGGCTAATCTAAAACCTTTCACTTTACCTTGTTTAAGCAAAGATAAATTTTGTTCCGTAATACCGATAGCCATAGCTAAATCTTTAGATTTTACTTTTCGTTTAGCGAGCATTACATCTAGATTTATAGTAATTGGCATGTTTAATTCCCCTATACAAACTGCTGATTTTCTTCCGCTAGTTGGCATGCTTTTTTTAATATTTGTCCAATAACCATAATACTGATAGCTGGGAACAATACCATAATATCATCACTTGTAAACGAAAAAGAAAAATAACGTTCAGCTTGGTTGAAACTTAAAATTAAAGTTAACAAAGGCTCAGATAAAATACTAACAATAGACCAGATGACTAACATTTTACCAAAAATATAGCAGTGATTAGCTGACCTTTCTGAAAAGAAATCAGATTGACTGTATTTTAAAAAAAGTAATCGCAACTGATAAAATGCATAAATTAAAATAAAGATTTCTACAGTATCAATTAACGTTGCTAAAAAAGCCTGCCAAGGCTCGAGTTCAGTTGGATCAACATCAACACTGTTAGATATAAAAAAAGAATATCCTCCTGATGCTAATCCAATATTTTCAATATTAAAAAAGTAATAAAGTAGTGGCGATAATGCACCAATCAACATAACTATGATAATAAGGGTTGTTAATAGTACCATAAATCGACAATATTGATTTAAGCGTAAGTTTGATCGAGCTAATGTTGTGTTCATATTTATTTCCTTTTTTATAAAGATTGAGCACAGTCTAGCCTATAAAAATAGAAATAACAATAATAAATTAAAGTGAAACGATAATTTTTTATCGTTTAATATTTATTTAAAATAAAATAGCAAAATCAATAGTGAGTAAAATTTAGTTATAAAAAAACCTTACTTTGTTACAAGTAAGGTTCAGGAAGTTAACATTAACGAAAAAAAATTATGCTTCGATTGCAACTCGTAATTTTTTCATTGCATTTTTTTCGAGTTGACGAATACGTTCAGCAGAAACACTATACTTATCAGCTAAAACTTGCAAAGTTGATTTACTATCGTCGGAATCTAACCAACGTGCTTTAATAATATCCTGACTTCGTTCATCCAATTGTGATAAAGCATCATGCAATTTATCTGTTGCGTCATTTTCCCAATTATCATTTTCAATTGATTTTGAGAAATCAGAATTACTATCTTCTAGATAAAGTGCTGGAGCAACAATAGAATTATCATCGTCATCACTATCTACATCAAATGACATATCTTGAGCAGACATTCGCGATTCCATTTCAAGGACATCTTTAGGTGTTACGCCAAGTTCATCTGCCACCATATCAACTTCTGCATTATTAAACCAACCTAAGCGTTGTTTATTCTTTCTTAAATTAAAAAATAATTTTCTTTGTGCTTTTGTGGTTGCAACTTTAACAATTCGCCAATTTTTAAGCACATACTCATGAATTTCAGCTTTTATCCAGTGTACAGCAAAAGAAACTAATCGAACCCCCATTTCAGGGTTAAAACGACGTACAGCTTTCATTAATCCAATATTACCTTCTTGAATCAAATCTGCTTGTGGTAAACCATACCCAGAATAACCTCGAGCAATATGCGCAACAAAGCGCAAATGAGATAAGATTAATTGTCGTGCAGCATCAACATCATCATGATAATAAAGTTTTTCACCTAACGATTTTTCTTCTTCTGCTGTTAACATCGGATAGGTGTTAATCATACGAAGGTATGATTCTATATTGCCTTGTGGGATTAAAGCACTTACTGGCATTTTTAAATCAGTACTCATTTAATTCCCTCCTTCATTTAAACTGATTTTGTTGCATAATTTTATGTATGCAACAATTTAAATTCTAACTGTTATATTAGACTACAAAAAAGTCAATTAGTTCACATTTTAATAAAATTTTTAACAATAAGTAACTATCTTATTTTTGTAATTAAGTAATGTACATTACTTTCAAATATTTTTTAGTCGCGATCAAGGCTGAAAGCCATCCAATAATTATTGAGAACAAAATAATTAATACACTTTCATCCCATGACAGTCCTTCTAAAGTAAATTTTGTTCCAAAAACAGTTGAAACGTGCAAAATAATTGAGTCAATTTGCCAAATGAATATTTTGGATAATATTAATGCAAGTACTGCACTGATAAACCCAATAAAAATCCCATTATACAAAAAAGGTCTTAATATAAAACCTTCAGTAGCACCAATTAATTGCATCACCAAAATCGTTTGTCTACGGGAAAAGATACTTAATCTAATACTATTGCCAATAACAAGTGATACAGCAATAATCATGAAAATCGAAATTGTCCAGACTATTGATTTTACCATGTCTGTCAATGCCATTAATCGCGTAAACCAGCTATCATCAAGTTGTACATCATCAACCCCTTCTATTTTCATGATTTGTGATTGTAATCCATGTAATATGCTAGTTTGCTTAGCCTCTTCTTTAGGAAAAATAATAGCAACAGCAGGTAAAGGGTTTTCATCTAACAGATCAAGTGCTGTTGCAAAACCAGACCAAGTTTTAAATTCTTCTCGTGTATCATCTCGTGAAAGATAATCTATTTTCTCAACTTCCGAGTATGTTTTAAATTTACTGATTAATTCTTTAGTTTGTTCTGCCGTAAGTGATTTGTTGATATACACAGTTAAGTTTGGAGTTGGATACCATTGATGCGCTGCTTGATTTGCATTTTTCCACAACAAATAACTAATCGTTGGCAATGTTATTGAAATTGCAATGACAAAAATTGTCAATATTGAAGCAAAAATATGCTGACGAAAATCATTAAATACGTTATGCCATGCATAACTAATTTGTCTTTTCCATCGGGATAAAAAGTTATTTTTATTTTTCGATTTTGACTTAATAGTGTTAATGTTAGCGTTTATCATTATGTTATTCCTCTAAACGCCCTTGATTTAAATTTAGTATTCGATGGTGTTTACGACGAATAAGCCCCATATTATGGGTTGCCATTAATACGGTGACACCTGCTTGGTTAAACTCTTCAAATAGCTTTAAAATATCTTTCGAAAGTTTATCATCTAGGTTACCGGTTGGTTCATCGGCTAATAAGACGCTTGGACGATTAACAATGGCACGCGCTATTCCCACGCGCTGTTGTTCACCACCTGATAACTGTATAGGATAGAATTTCATTTTATCTATCAAACCGACTTTATCGAGCGCGGCCGAAACACGCCTACGAATTTCTTCGATAGGTTTTCCTAAAATAATTAATGGAATAGCCACATTATCATAAACGGTGTGATCCATTAATAATTGGTGATCTTGAAAAATCATCCCAATTGTGCGGCGTAAAAACGGCATATCTTGTTTTTTCAAGCTAGATACATTGATACCATTTAATAATACTTTGCCGTCATTAGCTTTTTCTAATCCACAAATTAAACGCATCAAAGTACTTTTACCTGCACCAGAGTGACCTGTTAAAAATGCCATTTCTCCGGATAATAATGTAAAGTTTATATTTTGAAGGGCGGGCTTTCCACCCGAGTAAACTTTACTTACATGCTGGAATTGGATCATGAGTTCTCTCTATTCATCTGTTTGTTCAAACAGCGCATTAATAAAATCATCAGCAACAAAAGGTCTTAAATCTTCAATTTTTTCACCAACACCGATGTAACGGATTGGAATATTAAATTGATCAGCAATGCTAAATATAATACCACCTTTCGCCGTACCATCTAATTTAGTTAATGTCATTCCTGTTACACCAACAGCTTCATTAAATAATTTAGTTTGGCTAATAGCATTTTGGCCTGTTCCTGCATCTATTGTTAACATGATTTCATGTGGAGCTGTCTCATCTTGTTTTTTAATCACTCTAACTATTTTTTTCAATTCATCCATTAGATGTGATTTATTTTGTAAACGACCTGCTGTATCGGCAATTAAGACATCTATTTTTTTTGCCTTTGCTGCTTGTATTGCATCAAAAATAACTGAGGCAGAATCGGCATTAACATGCTGTGCAATAACGGGGATATTATTTCGCTCACCCCAAACTTGTAATTGCTCAACAGCTGCTGCACGAAAGGTATCGCCTGCAGCAAGCATCACTGATTTACCTTGTTGTTGAAATTGACGAGCTAATTTACCAATTGTCGTTGTTTTACCAACACCATTTACCCCTACCATTAAAATAACAAATGGTTTATGACTTTCAATATCAAGCGGTTGATCAACCCCGTCTAAAATAGACTTCATTTCATGTTTTAAAATTTCATGAAGTGCATCTGCATCTTTTAACTCTTTTCTTGAGGCTTGTTGTGTTAATGAGCTTATTAATTTTTGTGTAGTATCAAATCCTACATCTGCAATAATCAGTTGTTCTTCTAGTTCTTCAAATAATTCATCGTCAATTTTTTTGCCTTTGAATAAATTTAAAAAACCCGATCCAATATTTTGTTTAGTCTTGAAAAGACCTTTTTTTAAACGAGCAAAGAAACCTTCTTTTTTTTGTTCAACCATAAATAAATTGTCCCATGAGCATAACTGATAATCATTTTATCTTATTTTAGAATAAACCCCAATGATTCAATAAATGTGAATAATATTATTGAGTTATATTATTATAAAATAATGATAATAAGTGATGATTTAGTATTTATTAATGTGATCTATTTAAGCCTAAAGATCATTTACGCTGATAGATTGCCATTCACCTAACGGCAGATGCTGAGTAAATAGATTATAATTGCCAATTTGAACACGTATTAAACGTAAACAAGGATAACCAACCGCAGCACACATTCTTCTAACTTGACGATTTTTTCCTTCCGTAATAGTTAAACTTAGCCAAGAAGTAGGAATAGCTTTACGTTCACGAATAGGGGGAACGCGTTGCCATAGATTAGTCGGCGCTTCCAGCTTAGTCGCTATAGCTGCGGCAGTATAGAACTCTTTTAACTGAACACCTTGAGCGAGTTTATCTATAGCTTGTTGACTAATTACGCCTTCAACTTGTACCCAATAAGTTTTTGGTAATTTAAATTTTGGTGAGCTGATTTTTGACTGCAACTTACCATCATTGGTCAGTAATAATAATCCTTCACTGTCAGTATCCAGTCGACCTGCGGGGTAAAATTTGGGTAATGAAATAAAATCTTTTAATGTTTGATATTTTTCATGGGGAGAAAATTGCGTAATTACATTGTACGGTT
>NZ_JAFNOU010000011.1:0-84955 GCF_026536125.1 Gilliamella sp. B3783 | reverse complement strand
TATTACCCATGTGAGAGTAGGGTGCCGCCAGACTTTTAAATTAGCGCGAGAGCCCAGCAGAGATGCTGGGCTTTTTTGCTTTTTACAGCGGAATAATTATGACTAACAATGCTAGAAAATCGATAATGATTTACTATATTATTAAAAGTATTGTTATTGAACATTGTTAAATGGATAGGAAAAAAATGCGCTCATTAATTGCTTTTAACAAACCGTACAATGTAATTACGCAATTTTCTCCCCATGAAAAATATCAAACATTAAAAGATTTTATTTCATTACCCAAATTTTACCCGGCAGGTCGACTGGATACTGACAGTGAAGGATTATTATTACTGACCAATGATGGTAAGTTGCAGTCAAAAATCAGCTCGCCAAAATTTAAATTACCAAAAACTTATTGGGTACAAGTTGAAGGCTTAATTAGTCAACAAGCTATAGATAAACTCGCTCAAGGTGTTCAGTTAAAAGAGTTCTATACGGCCGCAGCTATAGCGACTAAGCTGGAAGCACCGACTAATCTATGGCAACGCGTTCCCCCTATTCGTGAACGTAAAGCTATTTCCAAATTGGTACAACATCAGTAACCATATGTAATATTTAAATCACAACAATAGAAGATGCGATTTCATATTTTTCTCAGTAGTGCATTATGAAGTATTTATAACTTATGCGGCTTTCTTGGTAGTTTAGTCATATAAATTCACTTTGCTATAATAAGCATTGTTATAAGAGCTAAATTATCTAAAAAATAGCTGATTAAAAGTATATTTGCTTGATAAATTCATTTTCCTATTTATTTATTTCTGTATGTATGAAACAATTTAGATATAGAAAAATAATTTTTTGAGGTAGTCAGTGATCGATAATGATGGCTACCGTCCAAATGTAGGAATAGTTATTTGTAACAGGTATGGTCAAGTTCTTTGGGCTCGTCGTTATGGACAAAATTCTTGGCAGTTTCCTCAGGGCGGAATTAAACTAAACGAAACGCCTGAGCAGGCAATGTTTCGTGAATTAAACGAAGAGGTAGGATTATTACCCAAAGATGTGAAAATTTTGTCTGTAACTAATGGTTGGTTGCGTTATAAATTACCTAAACGAATGATTCGTTGGGAAAATCAACCTGTATGCATAGGGCAGAAGCAGAAATGGTTTTTATTAGAATTGATTTCTGATACATCAGTAATTAATCTTAATACGTCTTCGACTCCAGAATTTGATGATTGGAAATGGGTGAGTTATTGGTATCCTATTCGTCAAGTTATTGCCTTTAAACGTGATGTCTATCGAAAAGCAATGAAAGAATTTTCTTTGCCAGTTTTTACTATACAGTCAGAGATAGAAGTGCCAACAGTTAATGTTTCTAAAAAGAAACGATTTAATTTCTTTGCTCATAAACGAAAAAATAAACAGCGTA
Organism: Gilliamella sp. B3783; assembly: GCF_026536125.1. Taxonomy (NCBI): domain Bacteria; kingdom Pseudomonadati; phylum Pseudomonadota; class Gammaproteobacteria; order Orbales; family Orbaceae; genus Gilliamella; species Gilliamella sp. B3783. The sequence continues at coordinate 83,535 of NZ_JAFNOU010000011.1, read as the reverse complement.
TAAAAAAATGAATCAATACTTACAATTTCCTAATTTTGATCCAATTGCTTTTTCAATTGGTCCTATTTCGCTACATTGGTATGGTGCAATGTACTTATTTGGTGTATTGGGCGCGCTTTATTTAGCTAAGCGCCGCGCAAGAAAGCCAAATAGTCAATGGACTACACAACAGGTTGAAAATTTATTATTTTGGGGTTTTTTAGGACTCTTTATCGGTGGCCGTCTTGGTTATATTTTGTTTTATAACTTTGATGCGTTTATTAAAGATCCGGTTATTTTGTTTAAAGTTTGGGAAGGCGGCATGTCATTCCATGGTGGTTTAATAGGTGCGATTTGTGTCATTGCGATTTTTGCTAAAATAACACACAAAACCTTTATGCAAGTAGCTGATTTTGTTGCACCTTTAGTTCCTATTGGGTTAATGTTTGGACGTTTTGGTAATTTTATTAATGGTGAATTGTGGGGACGCGTAACGCAATCACATATTGGAATGCTATTTCCAACCTCGTCTCATGCTGATTTTATGTATGTACAGTCTCATCCTGAATGGTTTTCTCTTTATACTCAGCTTAATGGTATTTTACCAAGGCATCCTTCGCAGCTTTATGAAATGTTGTTTGAAGGAATAGTATTATTTATTATTTTGAATTTATTTATCCGTAAACATAGACCTGTTGGTGCTGTATCTGGTCTATTTTTACTTTGCTATGGTTTATTCCGGTTTGTCATAGAATTTTTTAGACAACCGGACGAACAAATAGGCTTATTCTTAAATATGATAAGTATGGGACAAATTTTATGCCTACCAATGATTATTGGAGGTATTTTGATTCTGTTATATGCATATAGATTTAACCGTAAGGCGATTAAACGATGAAACAATATTTAGCGCTGATGCAAAAAATTTTAGCAGAAGGTACACCTAAATCTGATCGAACTGGAACGGGTACATTATCGATCTTTGGTCATCAGATGCGATTTAATTTGCAAGATGGCTTTCCATTAGTCACGACAAAAAAATGTCATTTACGTTCTATTATTCATGAACTACTTTGGTTTTTGAAAGGGGATACTAATATCCGTTATTTACAGGATAATAAAGTGACTATTTGGGATGAATGGGCCGATGAAAATGGTGATTTAGGCCCAGTATATGGTAAACAATGGCGGGCTTGGGGAGCTGCCGATGGCCGTCAAATAGATCAAATTACTCAATTAATTGAACAAATTAAAAATGATCCTGATTCAAGACGTATGATAGTTTCTGCATGGAATGTCGGTGAACTTGATCAAATGGCATTAGCACCATGCCATGCATTTTTTCAATTTTATGTTGCGCAAGGTAAACTTTCTTGTCAACTCTATCAACGCTCATGTGATGTATTTTTGGGATTACCGTTCAACATTGCAAGTTATTCACTCTTAATACATATGATTGCTCAGCAGTGTAATTTGGAGGTTGGTGATTTTGTTTGGACGGGAGGGGATACCCATCTATACTCAAATCATATGGATCAAACTAAGCTGCAATTAAGTCGAGAGCCAAGATCATTACCAAAATTATTGATAAAGCGTAAACCGCCAACAATTTTTGATTACGAATTTGAGGATTTTGAGATTGTTGATTATGATCCTTATCCTGCCATCAAGGCGCCAGTCGCAGTGTAAAGTATGTTGAAGTATTATGATAAAAAATACGTTTAATCTATTTTTTTACTCATACATAAGTTAACAATAGTATTATTGGGATTAATCAAATTAATCCCAATATTTTTTTAAATCTCTATTTTTATGATTGAACGCATCATGTAACAATAGCCGATTTTGTCAATCGGAATGTTATTTTCCTGCATATTGAGCCAAGATTGGTATATAATAGTTAACTTTGTTTAAATCATTAATTGATCTTAATATGAGTCAAAATCAGGAAATTCGTCCCGTTTTTACTAAGCACTTATTACATCCTCGTTACTGGTTAACGTGGTTAGGAATTGGTTTTTTATATTTATTGGTATTGTTACCCTATCCAATAATTTATCAACTAGGTAAATCATTAGGTTTACTTTCAATGAAGTTAATTGGGAAGCGAAAAGAAACTGCAAAACAAAATCTTAAACTTTGTTTTCCCGACAAATCACAACAAGAACGCGACGCGCTACTGCGTGATAATTTTATTTCGACTGGATTAGCTATTTTTGAAACGGGTATGGCTTGGTTTTGGTCCGATAGACGTTTAGCTAAGCATTCTTCTATAGTGGGTGATGATTATATTACAAAGGTACAGCAATCAGGACAAGGTGTTTTATTAATTGGAATTCATTTCTTAACACTCGAATTAGGTGCTCGAATTTTAGGTATGAGTCACCCAGGTGTTGGCGTTTATCGACCTAATGATAATCTGGTAATGGACTATGTGCAGCTTAAAGGCCGACTAAAATCAAACAAATATATGTTAGATCGTTACAATACCAAAGGTATGATTCGGGCATTAAAAAATGGTGAATTACTTTGGTACGCGCCAGACCATGATTATGGTCCTAAAAATAGTGTATTTGCACCATTATTTTCTGTTGAAAAAGCAGCAACCACAATCGGAACTCGCATTCTCGTTAAGTTGGGGCAACCTGCAATTATACCGTTTACACCTAAACGTGAAAAAAAAGGTCACTATATTGTTGATGTAACGCCTGTGCTTGAAGGTTATCCAATCGATGATGATGTACTTGCTGCCACGTTTATGAATAAAGCCATTGAGCATGAAATTTTAAAAGCACCGGAACAATATATGTGGTTACATAGACGTTTTAAAACGCGCCCTAAAGGTGAAGCTCCTTTATATACAGATAGTGTACAATCTGATTAATATCCGCTCATTAAATCGTGTTGAGAAGAAGAGTAAAAATTACAATATGCAAAAACTAAATAAAATTATTTTGTATTGTCGCCAAGGATTTGAAAAAGAGTGTGCGGCTGAAATCACTGATAAAGCATCACAAAAAGCAGTATTTGGTTTTGCTAAAGTAAAAGAAAATAGTGGTTATGTTATTTTTGAATGCTACCAAGATGGTGATGCTCAACACTTGATTAAAACGTTATCTTTTCGAACATTAATTTTTGCGCGGCAAATGTTTGCAGCCGGTGATTTATTAACCGATCTACCTAACCATGACCGTATTTCTCCCATCATAGATTCATTATCAGGCTTAATAGAGAAAGCCGGTGATTTACGGGTAGAAGTAGCTGATACTAATGAAGGAAAAGAACTGATAGGATTTTGTCGTAAATTTACTGTTCCTCTTCGTCAAGCTTTAAGACATAAACGTATTTTATTGAAAGTGGAAAATCCATCAAGGCCCGTCATTCATCTATTCTTTATTAATAGTCAGAGTTGCTATATTGGCTATTCGTTAAGTCAAAATAATTCGCCATTTTATATGGGAATACCTCGGCTAAAATTTCCAAGCGATGCGCCTAGCCGTTCAACCTTAAAATTGGAAGAAGCTTTCCATATTTTTATTCCATACGAAGAATGGGATGAACGATTAAAAGGTGGTTTAAATGCGGTCGATTTAGGTGCTTGTCCAGGCGGTTGGACTTATCAACTCGTTAAACGAAATATGATGGTTTATGCCATTGATAATGGTCCAATGGATAAAAAATTGATGGAAACAGGACAAGTAAAACATTATCGTGAAGATGGCTTTAAATTTGTGCCAAAAAAGCATAATATTTATTGGTTGGTCTGTGATATGGTTGAAAAACCAACTAAAGTGACACAATTAATTGCCAAATGGCTTATTAATGGTTGGTGTCGAGAAACTATTTTTAACCTGAAATTACCAATGAAAAAGCGATATGAAGAAGTAACACAAAATTTGCTGCTACTTCATGAAGAATTAAATGGTAAACAAATTAACGTCCAAATTCAGGCTAAACAGTTATATCATGATCGCGAAGAAATTACTGTGCACGTACAGCGGATTTGGGGATAACAAATTACAAGAGAATAGGTGTATGAATTTAAAACGGTCCTTTTATGCAATGCTAATACTTACATTGTTTACCTTATTGGCTGGATGTCCTGCCAATAAGCCACAAGTAATGACTGATTATGACCAGAATAAAAATTCTAGTTATTATTTATCACAAGCTGATAAAAGTTCTGGTTACGCCAAAACCAATTGGCAGTTAATGGCTATTCAGGCTTTAGTGAAAGAAAATCAACTAGCTAAAGCTGATGGATTACTATCGCAAATATCATCCCACCTTGATGCTAAGCAACAACAAGAGCGAACATTATTACTTGGTGAAATTGCAGTAAAATCAGGAAAGTCATTTGATTTTAATCAATTTTCTACTCAAGGCTTAACTCAAGCACAGTTATACCGTTACTATACTATTAAACTCAGTAGTGATGAAAAAAATAAAGAGATTAATGCACAAGCTCATGACTATACTGAATTAGAAAAATATGCGCCAGAAAATCAAAAAAAACAGATACTAAATAATACTTGGAATTTCTTTAGCAAGTTAAACGTAAATGAAATTAATTCAATTGTTGTCAACGAAGATGACAGCATTTTACAAGGTTGGATTAATTTAAGTTATGCGTACACAAACAACAGTAAAGCTCCCACTACGCAAGAAGGTGATACACCAGAAGTGATAGCCGAGAAAACGCAAAAACAAAAGCAAGCATTAAAACAAGCTGTTGCTGATTGGCTAACCCAGTATCCAGATCATCCAGCTAAAAATATCCTACCAATATTGACTGGTGAGCAGACCTTAGCTGCCGCAGACACGAATGCGAAAAAAGTAGCTTTATTATTACCATTAAATGGTTCATCACGTATATTCGGCGACACAATTAAGCAAGGTTACAGTGATGCAATAAAGTTCTTCCCGCAAGAACCACAGCAAAATGTCGTTTTACTCGACACAACAAGTGCGCCAATGGATACACTTATTCAGCAAGCAAAAGAGCAAAATGTTGAACTCATCGTTGGTCCTTTGCTCAAAGATGAAGTTGTTAAAATAAAACAATTAGCACCAAGCATACCGGTTTTAGCACTCAATAAAGTTGATAATAATACAATATCGACGAATAAAATGTGCTTTTTTGCACTATCACCAGAAGATGAAGCAAAGGATGCTGCCGATCATATTTATGCGCAAAGTAAGGTGAAACCCCTACTGCTTGTGCCACAAAATGATTTAGGCAAACGTGTCGCGCAAACTTTTGCTAAACAGTGGTCACAATTATCTGCTAATAATTCTCAAGCTTATGTGCAATATTTTGGCAATAAAAGTTCATTAAGTGCGAATATGAATCAAAATAGTGGAATCAGCCTGAATGGCTCACCTATTTTAATCAATGATGCAACTACTCAGCCGGTACCGCCTGAACAATCAGCTAGTTTTGATGCTATTTATATCTACTCTTCTTATGATGAACTAACCCTAATTAAACCTATGTTAGATATGGGGGCGGCTAAATCGGGAACTAACTTATCTCAGATAATGATTTATACCAGTTCAAAAAGCCATGTAGCCAATGCATCTAATGATTTTAACTACGATATGAATAAAACGGAATATGCTGATATTCCAATGATCATTAATCGCACCGATAATATGTTAGAAATAATACCAAGCAATATTCAGAAAGATTATTCATTATTGCGTTTATACGCGATGGGCATTGATGCATGGAGACTAGCAAACCGCTTTAATCAATTAGATTCTTATCAACCTAATTTTTTAGATGGAATGACAGGAAAATTATCGACAAGTAATCAGTGTGAAGTGACAAGAGCATTGTCTTGGCAACAATATATTCATGGTTCAACTCAAACTACCACAACAAGCGAAGAATAAACAAATTGGCAAGCATTATGAAAATATCGCTTGCCAATACTTACTTAAACAAGGGCTTTTATTAATTGCTAAAAATAGTCAATATCCCTTAGGTGAAGTTGATTTAATTATGCAAGATAAGCAATGTCTGGTTTTTGTTGAAGTACGTTATCGAAAAAATGCTAATTTTGGCGATGCTGCGATGACGGTAACGTTAAGTAAACAAACGAAAATTAAGCAAGCAGCACAACTTTGGATGCTATCTGAAAATTTGAATATTGAAGATACCGAGTTTAGGTTTGATATTTTTGCCGTAACAGGTAAAAATCAACAATGGATTATTAATGCGTTTTAATTATTAGGTGAAAAACGTGCAAGATTTAATTAAAAATTATTTTACTGAAAGTATTCAAACACAAATTGTAATGGCGGAGTCTTTAGGTTCATCAATCGAAAAAGCAGCCAATATCATTGTTCAAGGTTTACTTAATGGCAATAAAATTATGAGTTGTGGCAATGGTTCTTCCGCTGCAAACGTTCAAAGTTTTACCTCACGATTGATGACTAGCATTAATATAGAAAGACCCAGTATTCCTGCCTTAGCTTTAGTTTCTGATAATGTATTATTAAGCGCTATTGCCACTCATGAAGAAGTTTACGCACGTCAAATTCAAGCCTTGGGTCAACAAGGTGATATTTTGATTATAGCAACTAGCCAAGGTAACAGTCGATCAATTATACGGGCGGTACAAGAGGCGGTGATTAAAGATATGAAAATTGTTGCACTTACCGCTTTTGATGGTGGTGAAGTGATTGGTTTACTTAGCCAAAATGATATTGAAATTAGAGTTCCCTCCTATAAAAAAGTGATGGCTTACGAGATGCATGCAATGATTCTAAACTGCTTGTGCCAATTAATTGAAAATACATTGTTTATTCATGGTGAATAAGTTGAAATAAAAACAGTTTAGTTCTGCATTAATAGTGTTTTTATGCTATAATTATAAGCTATTTTGATGATCTAAATTAATAAGAGAACATGGTGTTATGACCGAACTAGCCAAAGAGATAACCCCCGTTAATATTGAAGATGAATTAAAATCCTCTTATCTTGACTATGCAATGTCTGTCATTGTTGGGCGTGCTTTACCCGATGTGCGTGACGGTTTAAAACCGGTTCATCGTCGGGTTTTATTTGCCATGAACGAAGCTGGATATGATTGGAATAAACCTTATCGAAAATCAGCGCGTGTTGTTGGGGATGTCATCGGTAAGTATCACCCTCATGGTGATTCTGCTGTTTATGATACGATTGTGCGTATGGCACAGCCATTTTCATTACGCTATATGTTAGTTGATGGGCAAGGAAACTTCGGTTCAGTTGATGGTGACTCTGCTGCTGCAATGCGTTATACCGAAATTCGTATGCAAAAATTTGCAGGTGCATTATTGACGGATCTTGATAAAGAAACCGTTGATTTTTCACCTAACTATGATGGATCCGAGATGATTCCAGACGTGTTACCAACACGTATCCCTAACTTATTAATTAATGGTTCATCAGGAATTGCAGTTGGTATGGCAACGAATATTCCACCACATAATTTATCTGAAGTGATTAATGGTTGCCTTGCTTTTATTGAAGATGAAAACATTTCTGTTGATGGTTTGATGGAGCATATTCATGGGCCTGATTTTCCAACGGCAGCGTTAATTAATGGTCGTAAGGGTATTGAAAATGCTTACCGTACCGGTCGAGGCATCATTTATATCCGCTCAAAAGCAACCATTGAAGTTGATGACCATTCAGGTCGTGAAACGATTATTGTTAATGAAATTCCATATCAAGTTAACAAGAAAAAGTTAATAGAAAAGATAGCTGAGTTAGTCAAAGATAAAAAAGTAGAAGGTATTTCAGCACTACGCGATGAATCAGATAAAGATGGGATGCGTATTGTGATCGAAGTTAAACGCGATGCCGTTGCTGAAGTGGTATTAAATAATCTTTTCTCTTTGACGCAGCTACAAGTTTCATTCGGTATTAATATGGTTGCTTTACATAAAGGGCAACCAAAACTATTAAACTTACGTGAAATGATTGAAGCATTTGTGCTTCATCGCCGTGAAGTGGTTACGCGCCGAACGATATATGAACTACGTAAAGCTCGTGAACGTGCCCATGTTTTAGAAGGTTTAGCAATAGCACTTGCCAATATCGATCCTGTTATTGAGTTAATTCGTGCTGCATCAACGCCAAGCGAAGCGAAAACTAAATTATTGGCGCAAGCTTGGCAGTTAGGTAATGTCGCTGCAATGCTTGAAAAAGCGGGTAATGATGCTGCGCGACCAGAAGAATTAGCACCAGAATTTGGTATTCGTGATGGTCACTATTATTTATCTGAAGCACAAGCGCAAGCTATCTTAGATCTACGCTTACATCGCTTAACAGGTCTTGAACACGAAAAAATTCTTGATGAATACAAAGCGTTACTTATTCAAATCGGTGAACTATTGCATATTTTAGCAAGTCCAGAAAGATTGATGGAAGTCATTCGTGAAGAGCTCGAAGCGGTTCGAGATCAATTCCAAGATGCAAGACGAACTGAAATCACAGCTAGCAGTGCTGATATTAATATTGAAGATCTTATCGCGCAAGAAGACGTGGTTGTTACCCTTTCTCACCAAGGCTATGTGAAATATCAACCGCTTTCTGATTATGAAGCACAACGTCGTGGTGGTAAAGGTAAATCGGCAACCAAAATTAAAGAAGAAGATTTTGTTGAAAAACTACTGGTCGCCAATACGCATGATACAATTCTTTGTTTCTCTAGCCGTGGCCGATTATATTGGATGAAAGTTTACCAATTACCTGAAGCAAGTCGTGGTTCTCGTGGTCGTCCAATTATTAATCTATTACCACTTGAAGCGGATGAGCGTATTACTGCAATTTTACCGGTTCGGGAATTTGATGACGAACATTGTGTGTTTATGGCAACGGCACAAGGTACAGTTAAGAAAACCTCACTAATTGAATTTAGTCGTCCTCGTAGTGGTGGTATTATCGCCATTAACCTACGTGATGATGATGAACTTATCGGTGTGGATCTAACAAGTAATGAAACATCAGATACCGTTGATGATGAAGAGCTCAATGATGATGTAATTGTTGATGAGACAGATAATGATGATGAAGTCTCTCAAATCTCTAATACAGAAGACATTATGTTATTTTCAGCTAATGGTAAAGTTGTTCGCTTCCCGGCGAATAAAGTTCGCTGCATGGGACGAACTGCGACCGGTGTTCGGGGTATTAAATTAGAAGGTGATGATAAAGTAGTCTCACTCATTGTTCCTCGAGGTAATGGCGCAATTTTAACTGCTACTCAAAACGGTTATGGTAAACGTACTGAACAAGAATTATATCCAACTAAATCACGCGCAACTAAAGGCGTAATTTCTATTAAGGTCAGTGAACGAAATGGAGCAGTTGTTGGAGCTGTACAAGTTGATGAAACCGATCAAATTATGTTGATCACTGATGCAGGAACGTTAGTCCGTACGCGTGTATCAGAAGTGAGCATTGTTGGTCGAAATACGCAAGGTGTTATGCTTATTCGAACGGCTGAAAGTGAAAAAGTTGTCGGATTGCAGCGAATTGCTGAAACAGAGGATGACGATAACGAGTCTGAATTTCCCTCGAACCAAGGTGAACAACGGACTGATTCATTAGAGGAATCCGAAGAATAATTTTTAATTATTAAAAAGGATTAGTTAATATAGCTAATCCTTTTTTATTTTAGAAAATCAGGAAAAGGAACAGTATTTGATGTCATTTTTTATAAAAAAAATTTTAACAAATCTTGCGTGGCAAATTTTAATTGCCTTGATCTTAGGTGTAGCAATGGGGGCTTATCTGTTCGAACTTTCTGTTCCAACTCACCCTTTACATTCTTATTATCAATTCTCTATCGTTAATATTTTCCAACCTGCGGGTGATATCTTTATTCGTTTAATTAAAATGATTGTATTACCTATTATATTAAGTACATTAACACTTGGTATTGCAGGTATCGGCGGCTCAAAACGATTAGGGACGTTAGGATTTAAAACAATACTCTATTTTGAGATAATTACTACCATCGCTATTTTATTGGGTCTTTTATGGGGCAATGTTTTCGCGCCAGGTGCAGGTATTGACTCTTCAACTTTAGCCACAACTGATGTGAGTAAATATGCAAAAGCAGCGGAGGAACTAAGTGGAAAACCTCATGGCCTTATTGTTATGATTTTAGACATGATTCCTGCCAATATTTTTAAAGCAATGACGGATGGTGCGGTTTTACCTGTAATTTTCTTCTGTGTGTTTTTTGGTTTAGGTTTAATGTCTTTACCAGATAAACAACGCGAACCATTTGTATTCTTCTTAAAAGTTGTTTCTGATACCATGTTCAAAGTGACAAATATGATCATGCGTTATGCACCAATTGGGGTATTTGCTCTTATTACTGTCACGGTGGCTAAATATGGATTCGAATCTTTATTACCACTATTCAAACTAATTTTGACCGTATATTCGGCAATGATTGTTTTTACCATAGTAGTATTAGGTATTGTGTGTAAACTCTGTAAATTTAGTATTTTTAAATTACTGAGAATTTTAAAAGAAGAATTAGTCATTGCATTTTCAACGGCCAGCTCTGAAACAGCATTGCCAAAAATCATCGAAAAAATGGAAGCTTATGGCGCACCTAAAGCGATAACCAGTTTTGTTATTCCAACCGGTTATTCATTTAACTTAGATGGATCGACTTTATACCAAAGTATTACCGTTATCTTCTTAGCTCAGCTATTTGGTATGGATTTAAGCATTATAGATCAAATTATTATTGTTATTACTCTAATGATAGCCTCTAAAGGTATTGCTGGCGTACCTGGTGCTTCAATATTAGTGCTATCTGCAACACTCGGAAGTGTCGGTATACCACTAGAAGGTATAGGCTATATTATGGGAGTCGAGCGTATTTTAGATATGGGTCGAACTGTTGTTAATGTGGTTGGTAATGCATTAGCGGCAATTGTTATTGCACGCTGGGAAAATGCATTTGATGATACAAAAGCCAGAGCTTATGAACAAAAATATTTAAAATAATCTAGGTATTAGTGTATTACTATCAAAAGCTTCTGTTTATAAAAATGGAAGCTTTTATTTTAACTAGAAAAATGATGATTCATCATAAATAGCCGTCTAGTCAGGTAGTAATTATAAACTGACTTAAAAATAATACTATTAATAACGGAAATAGTGCTCGGTTATTTTCTAATAGAAGATAAAGATCAATTGATGTAATATTTTTGATATTAATTATATTTTTTGTTTTTAGATAGATATAAAAAAACCCAGCATTTGCTGGGTTTCTCGTTTATACAAAACTATTTAATTTTAGCTTCTTTATAAACAACATGCTGACGAACAACAGGATCATATTTTTTGATCTCCATCTTTTCAGGCATGGTTCTTTTGTTTTTGCTAGTGGTATAAAAATGACCGGTACCAGCAGAAGAAACTAATCTAATTTTTTCACGTACACCTTTAGCCATGATATGGTTTCCTTATTAGTACTTTTCACCACGGGCACGAAGTTCAGCTAAAACTGCATCAATACCCTTTTTATCGATAGTACGCATACCTTTAGCTGATACACGTAATTTTACAAAACGTTTTTCACTCTCAATCCAGAAACGGTGAGTTTGAAGGTTTGGTAGAAAACGACGTTTAGTAGCATTCATCGCATGAGAACGATTATTTCCCACTAAAGGACCTTTTCCTGTTACTTGGCATACTCGTGACATGTCAATAATTCTCCGAAATTTCTATGCTTAAGCCTTGGGCGTAATATGTTAATGGAATTAACCTCGTCAGGCTTTTAGTTTGCTGCAGTTCTATTTGAGAAGCAGTCTAACCTCTCACACTACACCCATAATAATGAGGTAGCGAAGTATACGCTGTTATGCAAAGATTCTCAAGTATTATCTTATTTTAGACTAAAAATAAGTTCACTATGAGCAACGATTGATATAAAAAGATAAAGGTACCTATCAATTTGCTTCTATTTTATAACGAGCTTTACTTTAGTTAAATACAAAAATCGTTTTATTTTATAATAAATATGCTTTAATACTAAATGATAAATATATTTTTTGATTTAATTTTCTAACTTTCAAGGAGATTATATGAACCAGTTTAAGCCATATGACATCTATGGCATTATCGGTTATCCGTTAGGGCATACAATGAGCCCATTAATTCATACTACTTCGTTTCAAGATTATAATATTCCAGCTGTATTGGTTGCATTTCCAACGCCTCCAGAAGAGATACCTAACCTGTTCAAATCGGTTCGATTACTAAATATTCGCGGTTTATGTGTCACTATTCCTCATAAACAAACAATTATTCCTTATTTAGATTATGTTACTGATCATGTTAAAAAAGCAGGCGCAGCAAATTTAGTTTATTGGGATGGTGACAAGCTTTGTGGTGACAATACTGATATTGTTGGTTTTATGGAGCCATTAAGACAAAAAAAATTACCTGCCGAATATAAAAAGGTTTTATTGTTAGGCGCTGGGGGCGCAGCTCGCGCTGCTGTAGTGGGTTTGCAGGATCTCGGTTATACCGATATTACCGTTAGTGATATTTCTAAAGAACTACCCGAAGCACTAGCCAAAGAGTTCAACCTTAAAATTGTTGATTGGGAAGATCGTAGCAAAGTTGAGGCTCAAATCATTGTTAACTCAACCCCATTAGGCATGCAAGGCAAATTTGAAGACCAAACTCCTTATGAACAGGCGTGGTTTAAAGGAAAGGGCTTAGCTTATGACATTGTTTATACACCCTATAACACAAAATTTAGACAAGAAGCTGAAAAAGCAGGATGGGAATCGATTTCTGGGCGTGAAATGTTTATTGGTCAAGCAAATGCACAATTTAAAATTTGGACAGGAAAAGAACTGTCTCAACGAGCAAAACAAGCGGTAATAGACGCGCTAGCAGCAAAATAAATATTGAAAAAATAACATACATCTTATCAATGTTAATTTGATGTATGTTAGAACATTGATCATATTGTTCTATTATTCTGACATATTGATTGCCTGGATATAAATTTAATGAATTTTGTAATTTCACAATGTGAATACAAGGAGTATTTATGACAAATCTTGAATTGCAAGCTTATCGTCGTTTTTTGATGTTAAAAGTGCTAGAAGCGAGTGAATATATTGGTAAAACAGACATTAAAACTTGGCATGACTGGGAAAGCGGTAAGTTGCCTGTTCCTGAATTTGTAGCAACAGCGATGCAAGAATTAAAAAAAATTCGCCACGATAAAATCAATCTTATCATTAAAGGCATTAATGATCGGGTTGGCAGTAATACTATTCGTTACTTCATGACATATGAAGAGTTTAAAAAAGTCAATCCAGATCTTGATGTGATTCAATGGCGATTACACCAATCCATTGCCACTGAACTTTATTTTCGAGGTCTAGAAAAACTGTGCTAGCGGTTATTTTTTGTAATATGAATGACTTAATAATCTTATTGGTGTAAATATTATTTTACATTCTTTGACAGTTCTATGAAAAACATATTCATATAAATCAATAGTATTTATTTTTACAAGATTAAATGTAAAAAAAATGTTGCAAAAGATAAAGTGAATCACTAGCATAGACAAAATATTCTGAGATCTGTCAATCTGAAAGGACCCAATATGAATAAACCAATTTTTCTCGTCGGCGCAAGAGCAGCTGGCAAAACAACAATGGGAAAAATGTTAGCAAATAAGCTATCGTTTTCTTTCATTGATACAGATTGTCATTTACTCGAAACCACCCAAAAAACAGTGGCCGAAATTGTTGAAAAAGAGGGCTGGGAAGGGTTTAGGGCAAGAGAAAGCCAAGTACTGATTGATACAGCAAAACCTAATCGGGTCATTGCTACAGGTGGTGGAATGGTTTTAGCGGATCATAATCGCCAATTTATGAAACAAAATGGTATTGTTATCTTTCTTTCTGCGCCAGCGGCGACGTTAGCAGCTCGTTTAATGAAAGATCCAAATATTGCTCAGCGTCCTTCTCTTACGGGTTTATCAATTGTAGATGAAATGGAAAAAGTCGTAGCGGAACGATTGCCTTTATATCATGATGCCGCCCATTATGTTGTTAATGTCGATCAAGATGAACATCAAATTTTAAGCCAAATGCTTGAAATGTTGAATAATTAATCAACTTGTTTTGCCTAAACCCAGATAAAATACCACATTATTATGTGGTATTTTTTATGAAAAGTTATCGGGTTTTACTAATTTATCTGCCTCATCTATTGGTTTTGTTAACCATCATAGAGTTGGTAAAGTAATATCAGTAAAATATTCTTAATAAATTAATAGTTATCGCTTTTAGATTAATATTAATACTTGTATATTGAATTCGATTAACAGTTTAGTTTTAAATATATTTCAAATATGGAGTACGACAAATGGATACGTTAAAAGTCAATTCTTATGGAATTGTCGGGTCTATTTACGCTAATTATATCATTCAAAGTATTGCACTAATTGTGATTATGCAATTTTCCATTGATCTTACAAAACAGCTTAACACTGATCTTATTGGATTAGGCTATGTTGCTTCAGGTATAGGTATTGGAAAAATCTTTTTAATGTTTGTTGGTGGAATACTTTCAGATAAATTTGGTCGTAAGCTTTTTATTTTCCTCGGTATGGCGTGTTACGCGGTTTTCTTTATTGGTATGATATTTTGTACCAACATTCATCTCGCTTTTTGTCTGGCCATTGCAGTTGGGGCGGGGAATTCTTTTTTAGACACAGGTTCCATGCCTGCATTGACTGAATGCTTTCCAAGTTCTGCCGGTTCAGCAAGTGTGTTAATAAAAGCGTTTATTTCTATTGGGACTTTAGTACTTCCTTTTATCGTTACTTTTTTTGACACTAATCAAATTTGGTATGGTTGGGCTTTTCTTGGCTTTACGGCCTATTTAGTGATAAATGGCATATTATTATTACCTAAAAAATTTCCTCACAAAGATACTTCAATTAAAGGTGGCCAAGGTTCAGAGAACTATTTCAAAAGCCATCCTAAATTTGCATTTGAAGGCATTTTATTGATCATTATGGGATTTACTACAACAGCAACATTTGTCATTATTTTGCAATGGTTGCCAACTATTGCAACTGAAGGCGTAAATATGAGTGACCTTGATGCTAAACAATTAATTAGCTATTACAGTACCGCATCGATTATATCGGTATTTGTGACTGCTTTTGTCGTTAAACATTTTTTGAAACCTATCTTTTGCATCATAATATTACCTGCATTGTCAGCTATTGTTCTGATTATTTTTTATTTTAATATTTCACCTGTTATGTGCGTTATTGCAGCAATTGGTATGGGATTTACCGCAGCCGGTGGTGTACTTCAATTAACTTTAGTGGTAATGCAACAAATGTTTCCAAGCCGTAAAGGCCTTGCTGTTGGTTGTATGTATACTTTTAGTGGATTATCTTTTGTGGTTATTCCACTGATTGTGCCAAAACTTGCTATGATTGATGTTAGTTATGCAATTTTGATTGATTTTTTTATTGCGTCATTAAGTTTAATCTTAGGTTCAATTGTTTTTTATCGATTTAAAAACGTTATTGATATTACAAAAATATAATGATTGATTTAAGTATTTGTGTTCAATATTAAAACAAAATTAAAAATAATACCTTTTTGATATATATAGGAATTGAGGAATGAAAAACCGATATTGGGGCACAGCAAGTTGTTTATATATCAACTACTTTGTGCATGGAATGGGCGCGATTATTTTGGGATTAAATATTGATTATTTAGCTGCTCAATTTAACCCACAATCTGCTTATCTGTTTACTTTAAATAAAGAGGTACTCACGGCAGTACAATTAAATTTGATCAGCGAAGCAAAGCAAAGTGTTTACAACGTGATGATGGGATTGGGTATAGGCCGATTATTAGTATTATTTATTATGGGATCGTTATCCGACAGACTTGGTCGTAAACCCTTCATTGTTTTAGGTGGATTGTTTTATATCGGTTTTCTACTAGGAATTTTAGTTAGCCCGAGTGTACAAATTGCCTTTATGTTTGCTATTTTAGGTGGCATTGCCAACTCAACACTTGATGCCGGTACTTATCCAGCGCTTATGGAAGCTTTTCCTAAATCACCGGGCTCAGCATCTATTTTAATTAAAGCAGCTATTGCAGCAGGGCAATCCTTGTTGCCTATCATTGTCGGCATGATTATGGCTAACCAAGCATATTATGGTTGGTCATTCATTTTTTGTTGCGTTATTTTAGGGTTAAATGCATTGATAGTGTTTAAGATGCCTTTTCCAAACCACAAACTCACGCCAGAGCAAGAGCTAGAGAATCTAGAAAAAAATGAAAAAACAACGCCTGTTTTAAAACAAAAGGCTAATTTTTGGATAGAAGGTATCTGTTTTATCATCATTGGTTTCACTTCAACCGCGACCTTTTATCTGGTTTCGTCTTGTTTAAAAGATTTTTCACAAACAGTTGCGGGTATGGATTCTTCGGGTGCAGTACAAGCTTTTTCTTCTTATGGTATTGGGACACTTGCCAGTGTATTTTTAACTTCACTTTTGGTGAAAAGCTTAATTAAACCTGTGTATATTGTTGTGTTTTATCCACTACTTTCAACTATCATGTTGATAGTAATGTATTTTAACCCAACCCCTGCATTATGTATGATCGGTGGTTTTGTACTTGGTTTTACTGCGGCAGGCGGCGTTTTACAACTTGCACTTACCACCATGGCTGAATTTTTTCCATCAGGTAAGGGTAAAGTGCTGGGTATATTTTTTACTTCTTCCAGTATTGCAACCGCCATAATCCCGTTTTTAATTGGCTGGGTATCAACTAATTTGGGTTTACGTTATGTTATGTTGAGTGATGCCATAATAGCGGGGATTGGTACCATATTGGCTATTGTTGTATTGATGCGTTACCGAACCGTTTTTAACGTATCGCATACAATTACGGATAAATAATTAAAAAGTTGCTCAATCAAAAAATAATTTATAGATCATTTCTTAAACCTATTGGGTTGTCTGTCTAATAATCATGAAACATGATAAGGCATGCTTAAAAAAAGCATGCCTATTTAATGCTATGGTTTAAAGTTCAAGTTTATCACTGCATTTGTTAATCAATATGGTTGGTCTTAGTGGTTATTGTTAAATACAGTTATGATCAATTTATGTTCGTTGATCTTAATTTGTCTAATTTTCAGCTTTTAATCGATTTTGAAAATATTACTTGCCATTAAATTAAAAATAAATAAAATTACAATAAATGTGAATAAATATTCATTTTGATAACGGTGATTAAGATGAAAGAAAGAACAACTGAATTAGTCGAAGGGCTAAGACATTCAGTACCTTATATCAATGCTCATCATGGAAAAACGTTTGTAATTTTATTAACAGGCGCGGTATTAAAAAGTAATAATTATTCAAGCATTATTAGTGATATCGGGTTGCTTTACAGTCTTGGTATAAAACTGGTTATAGTTAATGGTGCACGTAATCAAATTGACGAATCACTTAAACATCATAATATTGAACCTAACTATCATAAGAATACGCGAATTACTGATGCCAACACGCTAGATATTGTTAAACAAGTTACAGGGCTATTGCAGCTCAATATTACAGCCAGTCTATCAATGTGCTTAAATAATACGCCATTACAAGGTGCGCATATTAATGTGGTAAGTGGCAATTTTGTTATTGCTCAGCCACTTGGTGTTGATGATGGTATTGATTATTGCCATACAGGCAAAATTCGCCGAATTAACTTTGAAGCGATAGATGAGCAATTAAATCGCGGTTCAATTGTATTACTTGGACCTGTGGGGGTATCGGTAACAGGGGAAAGTTTTAATTTATCTTCAGAAGATGTTGCAGCCGAAGTTGCAATACGTTTGAAAGCCGATAAATTAATTAGTTTTTGCGCTGAGCAGGGGGTGCTTGACGAACAGGGTAAAGTAATTACAGATCTTTTTCCTATTGATGCTGATAACTATGTTAATCAAAAAGAACAGCATGGAAAGCCGCTTTCGAGCGAAGCTCGATTTTTACGGGCAGCATCGAAAGCTTGTCGCAATGGCGTAAGACGAAGTCATTTAGTCAGTTATTTAGTCGATGGCGCAATTTTGCAAGAACTATTCTCGCGTGATGGCATTGGTACACAAGTAGCAATGCAACATTCTGAACAAATTCGCACAGCAACAATCAACGATATTGGTGGTATTTTAGAACTTATTCGTCCACTTGAAGAACAAGGCATTTTAGTTAAACGTTCACGAGAACAGTTAGAGATGGAAATTGATAAATTTACAATCATTCAACGTGATAATATGACTATTGGTTGTGCAGCACTTTATCCATATCCCGAAGAAAAAATGGGCGAAATGGCTTGCGTTGCTATCCATCCGCAGTATCGAAATTCATCGCGCGGCGATCTGTTGATCGAAAAAATCGCTGAAAGCGCCACTAATCTAGGATTGGAAAAAATTTTTGTACTCACAACCCGGAGTATTCATTGGTTTAGAGAAAAAGGGTTCAATCCAGCTGAAGTTGATGATTTGCCGATTAAAAAGAAACAACTTTACAATTATCAACGCAACTCAAAAATATTAATGTTCAATATCAAATAAATTAATTCACTATAAATCGACTTTTGGGTCGGTGATTTGCCTAATCATTAGATGTATTTGAGTTATCAGCTTAATAAAACTGATAACTCTTTTACTGTCACTTGAATAATTTAACTAATAATTTTATGAACAACGATAAGCTTGCACAATCCGTTTTTGGTAAAACTTTTTCTTTAATGCCTGATAAAACAAAAAATGGCAAAACCAGCACCGTAAAATATACAATGGCAAACCACTAATAACAGCGGCAATAATGTACCTTTAACATTAGCAGTAAAATTACCAAATATGGACGCTGTTTTATCTGTTATAAATAAAATTTGTTATGCATTTATGCAGCATATCAATGCGATAGTGAAAATGGTAACAACGCTAATAATTTTAGTAAAAAGCATACAATACAACCAACAGTAACTTGTTAGTAAAAAAGACCATTATAGTGATAGCCGCAACACGTTTTGAGCTAATAATTTAAACACATTGTTTAAATGTTGGAATATTTTTTTAGTGAAAATAACAATACCTTTTTTAGCAATAGATAACTTTTCAGCAATACCGCTGATAGTCCTAAGGTAAAAATCAGACAAGTATTATGCTTAAAAATATCCTTAGTCTGTTTTTTGTTGACACAATTGATCCCACCTAAATCGCTTTCGTAAAAAATAAGGTGTAGTTAAATAACAAAGTGAGAAGATTGGTAAAAAATAGGACAGAGAGTTTGATAATCATTACAGTGTTATCAATCATATTGTTGGTGGTAAATTAATGGTATTTATTACTGCATTTATTAAAATAACTGAGTGGTAATATTATTTAATTGCGTTATTTAAAATTTTCCAAGTAAATGACTTTTTTAAATAAAAACCGCGAGGTCGAGTTAAAATAATTTGACCATTTTCACCAATTGCTTCTGTTAATGCACGACCGTTAGCCGCTTTGGGGCGAATTTGTAAATAGGTTCCATAGCGAGCTGTAATTTTTTCAACTTGGCCAAGAGTGATCATATCCATCAGTTCTTGCCAATCTTGTTTTAGCTGTTGTTCTTGTTGAGGGGATGGCATCCACAAAATAGGACGACCAACTTTGCGATCTGCCAATGCAATAGTTCTTTCTCCTTGTATTGGGATCCAAAGCACTTTAGTCAATTTATATTTGACATGACTTGTTTCCCAAATGACCCCGTGGTTTGCCATCAAAGGGGCTACACTAACAAAAGTGGTTTCTAAAGGTTTTCCCTGGTTATCAATGGGAATGGTTTTAAGTTCAATGCCTAAACTAGCAAAATCCCGTTCGGCCTTACTACCTGCATTTGCTCCCAAAAAAGTTTCAATTAGATTGCCAACCCAACCTTTTTGTTTAGTAAGATTTTGTGGCATCGGCATATTCAAATATTTTGCGATATCAGCAAAAGTATAACCAGCTGCTAATTCAGCTCGTTGTAATAATTCTTGTTCACAATTAGGAAAAAATATTGGCATGTAAAGGCATTAACTTAATGGCGAAATATTCACAGCCAATTATATTGGCTGTGAATACGGAAATAAAGGACTATTAATTGAGTTTTTCAACCCAACTTGCATAGCTATTAATGATTAGAGAAAGGAATTCTTTAGTTTTTGCCGTTATGTTGCCGTTTTCATCGAAAGATGAATTGATATTTCCAATATAAGCTTCGGGTTGTTGTAGTGTCGGCATATCTAAAAATACTAAAGATTGGCGTAATTGATGATTTGCACCAAATCCACCGATTGCACCTTGTGAAACAGAAACAACTGCTGCTGGTTTTTTCGACCAAACGCTTTTACCGTAAGGACGAGAACCCACATCTAAAGCATTTTTGATAACAGCTGGTAAGCCTCGATTATACTCAGGTGTGACAAAAATTACGCCTTGGCATGCTGCGATTTCTTGACGAAAACGGGTGTAAGATGAAGGTGGTGTATCGGTGTCAATATCTTCATTATATAAAGGCAAATCACCAATAGAAATTAGTTGTAATGAGAGTGATGGAGGTGCAATTTCTTGAAATATTTTTGCGACTTTTAAGTTAAAAGAATCCTTGCGTAAACTACCTACTAATACCGCAATTTTTTTACTCATTTTCTATTCTCCCTAATATCTTATAAAATTAAGAGACACAGTTTGTGTCTCTTAATTATTGTTATTTATTATTAAATATAACAAATATTAATGACCAGAAGAATCCATTTTACGACCTGTTTCAAATAAGAACCAAGCACGTCTTTCAGTTTGATCGATCCACTCTTCGATTAAGCTTGCTGTAGCGGTATCATTATATTTATCGCAAATATCGTGTGCTTCACGCATACGAGATGTAAGTTTAATATTATCTTGGCAAAGTTCAGCAAGCATATCTGATGGTTCAACAAAATCAGCATCATTATCAGAAATACTTTGTAATTTTGAAATATGACCGATTGAACGAAGGGTGGTTCCACCTAATTTACGCACGCGTTCAGCGATAGGATCAGTCATCGCAAATAATTCTTCACCATGATCATCTAACATTAAGTGATAATCACGAAAATGAGGACCGCTTACATGCCAATGGAAGTTTTTAGTTTTTAAATATAAAGCAAATACATCAGCTAATACTGAATTCATAGCACTAGAGATATCTTTTGATGCTTTTTCACCTAAATCAGTTGGGAATAAAATTGCTGCTTGTTGAAGTTTTTTGGCGCTTTTTGTAGAGTTAGTCGTTTTAGCCATAACACATTCTCCTCGGTTAAATAATAAATAAATTTTCTTATATAAAATTACGCCAACTCAGCGTTAATGTCCAATGAAAATCAACTATTTTTAGCTATTACTGCTATTTCAGCAAACTATTATTTTTGTCTTGTTTTATGTTCTCCCATTTTTTTTGAAACATTTTCTTTCAAAATGAAAGAAAATGTTTCAAATTGTGATCTATATAAAAGTTTTTTCTTTTAATGTTGTTAATATGTCGACAAAGTTTAACTTAATAGGAGGCAATATGATTGACGCTATTTCATTTGGTGCTGAATGGTTTATAGGGCTATTCCAAGAGGGAGGTAAAGTATTAGTAGGAATGGTAACAGGAATTTTACCGTTATTAATCTCTTTACTGGTTGTGATGAATGCAGTAATTAAATTTATTGGGCAAGATCGTATAGAACGCCTAGCACAGGCTTGCGCTGGTAATCCAATTTCTCGGTACTTACTACTACCATTAATTGGAACCTTTGTTTTTTGTAATCCGATGACATTAAGTTTAGGGCGTTTTATGCCAGAGTATTACAAGCCAAGTTACTATGCCGCTTCTTCTTATAGCTGTCACTCGATGAATGGACTTTTTCCTCATGTTAATCCTGGTGAGCTGTTTGTGTATTTAGGTATTGCTGCTGGACTAACAACGTTGAATCTTCCATTAGGTCCATTAGCGGTTAGTTATTTTCTTGTTGGTTTGGTCACAAACTTCTTTCGAGGTTGGATTACCGATTTTTGTACTGCCGTTTTTGAAAGAAAAATGGGGATTAAATTAGATAGAGAAGTACATCTATAACATTCATCTATCAAGATAAAGAGGAAACGAAAATGGCTAAATTTATTCGAATAGAAAAAGGCGAAGCAGGTTGGGGTGGTCCTTTGGAATTACCTGTAATCGAAGGAAAAAAGATTGTCTACATTGCAGCAGGAACAAGACCGGCAATCGTTGATACTTTAGTTCAACTAACGGGTTGGGAAGCGATTGATGGTTTTAAAGAAGGTGAGCCAGCAAAAGAGGAAATCGGTGTTGCAGTAATTGATTGTGGTGGTACGTTACGTTGTGGTATTTACCCAAAAAATCGTGTACCTACGATTAATATTCATGCTACAGGTAAATCCGGTCCCTTGGCTCAATATATTGTTGAAGATATTTATGTTTCTGCGGTAAAACCTAATAACATTAAATTAATCGATAAGGACTCACAGACAGTTAAAGAGAGTTCTGTCACGCAAACGCAGCAAGCTAAAGCTAATAAAGATTCTGAGTTTAAACACTATGACAGTAGTAAAAAAATTACTGAACAGAGTGATGGTTTACTGGCCAAAATCGGCATAGGAATGGGATCGGGAGTGGCCGTTTTTTTCCAAGCTGGTCGCGATACTATCGACACTGTCCTTAAAACGATTTTACCTTTTATGGCTTTTGTATCAGCTTTAATCGGTATCATTATTGCATCAGGATTAGGTGATTTTATTGCTCATGGTTTGGTTCCTTTAGCCAATAACCCCATTGGGTTAGTCATTTTAGCTTTAATTTGTTCTTTCCCATTGCTTTCGCCATTTTTAGGTCCTGGAGCCGTTATTGCACAAGTCATTGGTACCTTAGTTGGTGTACAAATAGGGCTAGGCAATATTCCGCCGCATTTAGCTTTGCCTGCGCTTTTTGCAATTAATGCACAAGCTGCATGTGATTTTATTCCTGTCGGTTTATCACTTGCCGAAGCTAAACAAGACACGGTTAGAGTTGGCGTACCGTCTGTTTTGGTTAGTCGATTTTTAACAGGCGCCCCAACCGTGCTTATTGCTTGGGCGGTATCGTTATTTATCTATCAATAATTTGTGGGAAAAACTAGATATTTAAGCTGTGATCTTTTGTCTAGTTTGAAATGAATAAACGCACATTAAAGAAGAAAGAAGGTTAATAATGTCAAAGGTTATTTATCATTCAACTATTAATCAAATTGGTGACTTTGCGCAAGCTACTTTAGCTGATGGGATGCTGATATTATTCAAACAAGGCGCACCAGCAGATTTAGCTGATTACTGTTTTATTCATAATCATGATGATTTAAAACAGGAACTCGCCGTGGGTCAATCATTACAATTAGGTAATCATATTTATCAAATCACCTCTGTTGGTGATGTTGCTAGCGTTAATTTTCGTGAATTAGGTCATATCACACTAAGGTTTGATGGTAATCAGCAAGCGGAATTGCCAGGTACAGTGCATGTACAAGGTAAACTGCCAATTCAACTTAATGTAAATGATGAAATTAAAATTTTAAGTAATGAAGGAATATAAAAATGAAACAAGTCGCGGTCATTATAGGTGGTGGGCAAACACTCGGTGAATTTTTATGTCATGGTATTGCTGATGCTGGTTATCAAGTTGTTGTCGCTGATTTAAATATAGATAATGCTAATAAAGTAGCTCAAGCAATTAATCAAAAACATGGTTCAGGTACGGCTAAAGGTTTTGGTGTCGATGCGACCAACGAAGAAAGTGTTATCCAATTAGCTCAAGATGTTAATAGTTGTTTTAAACGTCTTGATTTGATGGTTTACAGTGCAGGTATTGCCAGAGCAGCGCCAATTACCAATTTTGCATTAAATGATTTTCAATTGTCAGTAAATGTTAATCTTACTGGTTATTTTTTATGTGCGCGTGAATTTGCCAAAGTAATGATTGAACATAAAACAGCGGGGCGAATTATTCAAATTAATTCTAAATCAGGTAAAGTTGGAAGCAAACATAATTCAGGATATAGTGCGGCTAAATTTGGTGGTGTTGGCTTAACTCAATCTTTGGCCCTGGATCTTGCTGATCATGGCATTACTGTTAACTCATTAATGTTAGGTAATTTGCTTAAATCACCCATGTTTCAATCGCTAATTCCACAATATGCTAAAAAATTAGGCATTCCAGAGAGTGAAGTTGAGCAAGTATATATTGATAAAGTGCCACTTAAACGGGGGTGTGATTATCAAGATGTGCTCAATGTACTGCTATTTTATGCAAGTGACAAAGCCTCTTATTGTACTGGGCAATCAATTAACATTACTGGCGGTCAAGTGATGTTCTAGTTAAAATAAAGTGCGAAAGCAAGTTTAATGCTTTCGCACTCTGTTTAACTCAATCAATACTGGAAAAGCGCATATGAATATGACAACCACTTTTATTATTGTTGCTTTAATTGCTTGGTGTATTCAAATTGTATTTAGTTGGTTGCAAATTCGCCGTTTTAATCAAGCTTTTTTAGCTTTAAAAAAAGGGGCGTATTTAGGCGTTGGTCGAAGTAAAACCAAACGTTTTAAACCAAGGGTTTTAATTGCGGTATCGTTAGACAAAAATCAGGTCGTGATTGATTCAGTCCGCATGAAAGGTATTACCGTGTTTGCTTTACCTAAACCCATTCCACAGTTACATGGGATGTTGGTATCGAATATTATTCCAGAAAACATTTTTCCCTATGATCTTGCCTCACAAAGCGCGCTTACTATTGCATTAACAACAAATAAATAACTTTTATTTTGAAAAGTATTTTCTTTCATAATGAAGTATAATATTTTTTAAAATAAATTTATTTTGTTGGTTAACAATGATAAGTGGTGGTAACTGGGTATGAAAGTAAAGCAACGGCAAACAGCTATTTTAGAATATCTACAAAATCACGGGCAAGTCAGTGTTGATGAATTGGTCGCCCATTTTAAAACAACAGGTACCACTATTCGCAAAGACCTTACACAACTAAATGAAAGTGGTTTAGTCCTGCGTACTTATGGTGGGGCTATGTTAAATAGGGAAATTGGTGATAGGGCGATTGATCATAAAACTTATATCAATACTGCGCAAAAAAAAGCGATAGCTAAAGAAGCGGCAAAATTGATTCATGAGGGCGATTCGATTATTTTTGATGCAGGTAGTACCGTTGCCCAGATGATTCCAATGCTTGCCCGATTCAATAATCTTACTATTATGACCAATAGTTTACATATGGTTAATGAATTAGTTGCTAATGATAACGACCAAACCATAATATTAACGGGGGGCACTTTCCGGCGAAAATCGGCATCATTTCATAATAATAATGCCTCAGCAATTGCAGCCTTTGAATGTTACACTTTTGATAAACTTTTTATGGGGGCTGATGGTGTAGATTTAGTTGGAGGTGTAACCACATTTAATGAAAGTTATCATGGCAGTGTTGCCATGAGTAAAGCTGCTGCTAAATTAATTTTGTTAGCAGATTCTTCAAAGTTTGGGCGACGTAGCCCCAATGTTGTATGTGATTTAAGTGCTGTTGATACTATTATCACTGATGATAACTTAGATGATAAATACTATGATGCATTCGTTGAGCGCAACATTAACGTTATCAAAGTAAAAGTAATGGATAACTAATTTGCTATACAACCACAATCCAAAAAAGAACGTTATTTTATTAAGATAACTTTTTTAAAATTGTATTACTTATTAGTAGTCATTAAAAACTTTAATGGTAAGCGCTGTTTTCACACAGCTTTACAAGCTACTGAGTTTAGCCAAAAAAGAATCATGTTATCGTGATTTTAGATCAGGCTAATTTCATTGATTAAGGGGATTTAGAATTCATCAATCCCCTTTATACTATAAATAGACTATATTTTATTCTAAGCACGTTATGAGTCTATTTAGTTATTTAAAAGAGTAATCTTGCTCTAATTGTGCCCGGTACACTTTTGAGTTTAACTAATAATTCCTCAGCTTTATTTTGTTCTACTCTTTCAATATCAATAACAACATAACCAATTTTGGGATCGGTCTGTAAATACTGAGCCGAGATATTCAATCCTTGTTCTGCAAATAATGTATTAATTGCTGTCAATACGCCGGGTTGGTTATTGTGTATGTTGATAAAACGGCTAGATCCTTTTGCCGGAATCGGTAATGATGCTTCAGGAAAATTTACAGCGGACAAGGTAGCACCTGTGTCGGAGTATTTAGCCAGTTTTGTTGCCACTTCAATACCAATGTTTTCTTGAGCTTCAGTGGTTGAACCACCAATATGAGGCGTTATGATGACATTATCAAATTTGCACAAAGGTGATTCAAATGGATCGCTATTGGTGGCCGGTTCAGTAGGAAACACATCGATAGCCGCGCCACTTAATTTATGACTTTGTAGTGCTTGAGTTAATGCATCAAGATCGATAACTTTACCACGAGAGGCATTGATAAGAATGGCGTCGGACTTCATCATATCAATTTCATTTTGACTAATCATATTAATTGTTGTTGAATTTTCGGGGACATGTAAGCTAACAATGTCACTTAATTGCAACAACTCCTTCATGGTTGAAATTTGTTTGGCATTACCTAATGGTAATTTGGTTTCAATATCGTAAAAATAGACGTTCATCCCTAAAGATTCCGCTAAAACGCTTAATTGACTGCCAATATGACCATAACCAATGATGCCTAAATTTTTACCACGAGCTTCATGAGAACCAGTTGCAATCTTATTCCACTTTCCTTGATGTGCTTTAGCATTGGCTTCGGGTACACGACGAAGTAATAAAATTGCCTCGGCTAATACCAGCTCAGCAACCGATCGAGTATTAGAAAATGGTGCATTAAATACCGGAATACCTTTAACGGCAGCTGTATCTAGATCGACTTGATTGGTACCAATACAAAAACAACCAATTCCGGCAAGTTTTGGTGCTGCATCTATGATGTCTTTGGTTAAATGCGTTCTTGATCGGATTCCAATAAATCGCGCATCTTTTATTGCTTGTTGAAGCTCCGATGGCGATAGGGCACCTTTATGATATTCAATGTTGGTAAAGCCTGCAGATTTTAATGTATCAATTGCACTTTGATGGACACCTTCGAGTAATAAAAATTTATTATCATCTTTGCTTAACGCCTGAACAACCATTTTTTTCCTCTCTTTATTTAAGCATATCTATTGCTGCTTATTGTTATATTTTTATTTTTTAAATTAACGTATTAGCTAAGCGATAACTAATAGCTCGGTGTAATTTCTTTTACACCTGAACGGGTTCCAACCAGTGCTACATTAGCCCCTTTGTTGGCAAATAGACCTACTGTTACAACGCCAGCAATATTATTAATTCGATTTTCTAATTCCATTGGTTTTGCAATGATAAGATCATGAACATCTAAGATAACATTGCCATTATCAGTGATTACACCTTGACGATAAATTGGTTTACCGCCGAGTTTAAATAGTTCACGTGCAACATAAGAACGCGCCATAGGGATCACTTCTACCGGTAATGGAAATTTGCCAAGCACATCGACAACTTTTGATTCATCAACAATACACACAAATTGTTTGGATAATGCTGAGACAATTTTTTCACGCGTTAACGCGGCTCCTCCACCTTTTATCATCTGCAACAGATGATTAATTTCGTCGGCACCATCTACATATACATCTAAACTATCAACTTCATTACAATCCAATACGGGAATCCCATAATCTTTTAATTTTTGGGTTGATGCTTCGGAACTAGAAACCGTTCCTCTAATCTGATCCTTTATTGTTGCTAAGGCATCAATAAAATATGATGCAGTTGACCCTGTGCCTACACCAACTAATGAATCGGGTTTGACAAATTTTAACGCTGCAAAGCCGACGGCTTTTTTTAATTCATCCTGTGTCATGGTATCACCGTATTTAGAATATAATTTTCTCGAAAAAATAAAATTTTAAAAGCAAAATGATTGAAGATATGGCATAGTAACCAATTGGAAAGCAAAAATCATTAGTATTTTTTAGAAAATATTTTAAGTTTTAGATCTATTTAAAACTTTGCCAATTAAAATAGCTCGATTATTCAAGCAATGAGCAATTTATTAATAAAGAGATTATGAAGCGTCCAGATTATAGAGCATTACAAGCCTTAGATGCAGTAATAAAAGAGCGAGGATTTGAGAGAGCGGCAGATAAATTGTGTATCACACAACCTGCGGTGTCACAACGTATTAAACAGTTAGAAAGCTTTTTTGGTCAACAACTATTAGTGAGAACAATCCCCCCAAAGGCAACTAAACAAGGGGAGCATCTGTTAGGATTATTGCATCAGGTCGAATTATTAGAACAACAATGGTTAGGCGATAATGAACAAAATACCACGCCTTTGTCATTGTCTATTGCGATTAATGCAGATTCTTTGGCTACATGGGTGTTACCGGCTTTAAAACCAGTTTTAGATAAAAATATTCTTCGATTTGATATACAAATTAAAGATGAAGAGCATACTTTAGAGCTGTTGCGTTTAGGTACGGTCGTTGCTGCAATTAGTATTCAAGCTAATCCTTTACCTGGTTGTTTATCTGATTTACTTGGTGCTCTCGACTACATTTTTGTCGCTTCGCCTGATTTTGCCAAAAAATACTTTCCAAATGGTGTGACACGATCATCTTTACTCAAAGCACCAGCTGTTGCTTTTGACCATTTAGATGATATGCATCAAGCTTTTTTACAGGAAAATTTTAACTTAACACCGGGTAGTGTAATTTGTCATATTACCAGTTCATCAGAAGCGTTTGTACAACTTGCTAAACAAGGTTCAGCCTGTTGTATGATTCCTATGTTACAAGTTGAACAAGAGTTAAAAAATGGTGAATTAGTTAACTTAACCGAAGGCTTGTATCAAAGACGTATGCTCTATTGGCATCGTTTTGCGCCAGAAAGTAGTGTAATGCAAAATATTTCTGAAACTTTAATTCGTTATGCTAAGCTCACATTATCACAACCTCAAGAACACAAATAAACGCTATGATTTTTTACTGATACGTGATGTTAACGTTGCATTGCTTGACATAATATAATAGTTACTTAAAGAGCGGATATCATGAGCCAATTAAAAAATGATCGTTATTTACGCGCATTACAATGTCTACCTGTTGATTATACCCCTGTTTGGATGATGCGTCAGGCTGGGCGTTATTTACCTGAGTATAGACAGTTGCGCGCAAAGGCGGGTAATTTTATGACTATGTGCCAAACACCAGAACTGGCATGTGAAGCGACTTTACAACCCTTAACGCGTTTTGATCTTGATGCGGCTATTATTTTTTCTGATATATTGACCATACCTGATGCAATGGGATTAGGTCTGTATTTCGAGCCGGGTGAAGGACCAAAATTTCGTCAAACAATATCGAGCTTGTCTGATATTGAGCAGTTACCTATTCCCGATCCAAATGATTCATTAAGATATGTGATGGATGCAATAAGCCTAACCAAAAAAGAACTTAATGGTAAAGTTCCGTTGATTGGATTTTCGGGTAGCCCATGGACATTAGCAACTTATATGATTGAAGGGGGAAGTAGTAAAACGTTTACTAAAATAAAAAAAATGCTGTATAGCAAACCGAAAGTTTTACATTTACTTCTTGAAAAGCTTGCCGAAAGCATCGCGTTATATTTAAATGCCCAAATCGAAGCGGGCGCTCAATCGCTCATGATATTTGATACTTGGGGTGGCGTTTTAAGCCATCAATGTTATCAAACGTTTTCACTGCATTATATGCAGTTAATTTTATCAAAATTAAAACGAGGTCATAAAACTCAAGCTATTTCGTCCTATGTGCCAGTCACACTTTTCACCAAAGGTGGTGGGTTATGGTTAGATAGTATTGTGAATACAGGATGTGATGCAATTGGTGTTGATTGGACTGTGAATTTGAGCCATATTGCCCAAAAAGGACGCATTGCGGTACAAGGCAATTTAGATCCATCTGTGTTGTATGCCGGAAAGTTAACAATAGAATCAAATGTTGAAGCTGTGCTTAATGAATTTGGATGCCATAATGGTCATATTTTTAATTTAGGGCATGGTATTCACCAAGATATTCCCGTAGAACATGTACAATATTTAATTGAGGCTGTACACGAGCGGTCTAAAAGGTTTCATTATGATTAAAAATCCAGTTCAGTTAAGAGTTGAAAAATTAGCACCATGGCAACAATATTTATTTATGGTTTGCTTATGTGAACGAATGTACCCAAATTATGTCTATTATACCAAGCAACAGCATAATGAAGATGATGCTAAAAGCTATAAAAACATTCTTGATTTAATGTGGGAGTCATTATTAGTTGAGAAAGTTAAAATTAATTTTGATTTACAATTAGAAAAATTAGAGGCGATTATTCCCACTGTGAATGAAGATAGCGCTTATATGATCTATCCTGCGATTGATGCTTGTCAGGCCTTAAGTGAGCTTATACATGCTCATCTAACGGATGATATTGCCGAACATACAGCAAAAGTTAGTAGTATATCGGCAACCACGGTAGCTGAATTCGAAATGACAAAATTAGATACTTATCTTTCCAAAGATGAACAGTTAAATTTACCGAGTGTGATTGAAGAATTTGATTTGCAATGGGAAATATTTCGATTATTGCGCGAAGAATCTCATGACAAGATTGATCTAATAAAGGGTTTAAAAGACGATATTAGGGCGGCTCAAATAAGCAATATTGGTGTTTTTTTGAGCGATTAAGCCGCTGAATGCCCTATTTTTTTATTTTTTACTAAATTTTTCTTTAACATTGGATGAATATAGACTACATTTAACATCAATGTAATCTAAACATTGTTTACAGGGGCAAAGTCGGTTATTGACATTGCTTATAATGTTAACTTTAACAATAAAATAATTATGTAAGGATATCTCCATGAATAAAACAGAACTTGTAGATGCAATTGCTAGCAAAGCGGATATTACTAAGGTTGCAGCTAAAACTGCATTAGAAGCAACTTTAGCAGCTATTACTGAATCATTAAAAGCTGGAGATCCAGTGCAATTAGTTGGTTTTGGTACATTCAAAGTTAATCATCGAAATGCTCGTATCGGCCGTAACCCTAAAACAGGTAAAGAAATCAAAATTGCTGCAGGCAAAGTACCAGCGTTCGTATCAGGTAAAAGCTTGAAAGAAGCAATTAAATAATTTTTTTCTGTCGATATTTACTTTTGACAGGGTATTTTAGGCCTTAAGGTAATCCCTTAAGGTCTTTGTATTTTCCCATCATTCTATTTTAAGTTTTAAATCACCATATAAATATTAAACTAACCCAACATGATATGATCAGCAAATTAGGCTTTAATATCAACCAATTGTGCAGGTAATGCGTTAACAAGATCTTGTGGTTTAATTTCGATTTCGAGACCTCTTTTACCGCCAGATATCAACATTGAGCTAAGATCATTAGCACTAAGATCAATAAGTGTGGTGAGCTGTTTTTTTTGTCCCAATGGACTGATTCCTCCTACCAAATACCCCGTGATTTTTTGCGCTAAATGGGCATCGGCCAACTCTATTTTTTTACAATTTAATGCTTTTGCCGCTTTTTTTAGATCCAAATGGTAATCAACAGGTACAACACAAACTGCTAATGTTTTATCATTGCCATTTAAAGTTACGACTAAAGTTTTAAATATTTGGTTGGATGTAATGTGTAAACTTGGATCGAGTTTATTTGCTGCTTCTTGACCATAATGGGTCTGATTAGGATCATGATCATATTGATGAATTTTGAATGGAATTCTCAATTTTTTTAGTTGGTCAATTGCGGGCGTCATCGTGTTTTCCAAAAGAATTAGATAATAGAAATGATTGTCTAATTTTAATCACTCTATTCACATTTGTTAATAGAGTGATTAAGAATAAGCGTAAATAATGTTAGATAGTTAAATTATTATTTTGCTCAGGTGTGTTATGTGATAGTTGCTCATTCTTTGACAGAATAGTAAGACGATAGAAGAAACAAATACAAAAAATACTTGTGAGTATTTGCAAAGTTGAGCTGATGATATTTATTACAAGGTTATTAAGTGCACTATCGACAATAGAAAAGAGAATTGATACCGTGCAATAAATTAAAACCATTGGAACGGTTAAACGCCAATAAGAAATGGCATATTTATGACTTTCTACAAAATGTTGAATAAACGTTTTTGTTGAAGGTGCAATAATTGAACCTTGAAAATAATAAGAAATTGTTACTATCAGCAATATTGCGGCAATGATTAATACACCAAACAAAAACGTTACCATTTTAGCGGGTAAAATAAATTGCAACATCATAAATATCAATGTTAAAAATATCATAGCAAACAGAATGATAAATAAATAAGTTAGGTAAAAACTTATGATATTGAGCGCATTTGGTAACATTCGAGATAAGATAAGATTAAAATCGAATTTATCGTGGATTGAATAGTTATAAACAACAGCAAGTAGTATCGCTTGCATGATGAAAGTGATGACCAAACTAATTAACGCAGGTTTTAATACATACATTAATAATTGATCGACTGTCATAGTCGTGCTCGATAATTGTTTAAACATTTGTGGATCAATTAAATAACTACTGATACATGTTGTAATTAAACTGACGATAAAACTGATAATAACGAGTTGTAAAAAACGGTTTTTGACAAAATTAGTTGTTTGATTAAATACTTGAGAAAAAGATACTTCGATTTGCATGTCTCGTTCCTACTAATAAGGTGGTAACCTAATTGGTTACCACTATAGTGATAAATAAATTACAAATTACGATTGTAGTAATGAAATATCCGCAACTTTTAAAAATAAATTTTGCAATTTTTTCAGCAATGCTAACCGATTAAGTTTAATTTTTTCATCATCTGCCATGACCATGGTTGAGGCAAAAAATGCATCAACAGGTGCTTTAAGTGCAGACAATTCTACTAAAGCTTGTTGATAACGACCTTGAGTAAAATAAGGGGCTAATTTATCGGTTAATACTGCAACTTGCATAGCAAGTTCACCTTCTGCGCCTGCTTCAAGTAGTGAGGCATTCACCGCATCAGGTATCACCAATTCTGTTTTAGAGAGGATATTTGATACCCGCTTGTTAGCTTCAGCAAGCGAAGAGGCTTCTGGCAGTGTTCTAAAATGTGTCACGGCTTTAATGCGCGCATCAAAATCAGCAGGCTTGGTTGGATTAAGTGCGAGTACTGCTTGTATGGTATCAATGGTAAAACCTTGCTCTTGATACCAGGCTCGGAATCGACCTTGCATAAAGCTGACAATATCTTCCACAACCTGTTTATTGTTGAGTTTGTCACCATATAATGAAACAGCAAAATTTGATAATTCGACAAGATCGAGCGGTAAGTTATTCTCAACAATAATACGCAAAATACCAATTGCAGCGCGGCGTAAAGCAAAAGGGTCTTTATCACCTTTAGGATGTTGCCCTATACCAAAAATACCGGCTAACGTATCCATTTTTTCGGCAATTGATACCGCACTTGATACATTTGTGCTTGGCAACTCATCCCCAGCAAAACGTGGTTTGTATTGCTCTTCAATCGCGGTGGCAACTTCAATGCTTTCACCATCTTTTAGCGCTAAATAACGTCCCATTATTCCTTGTGTTTCGGGAAATTCAAAAACAGTATTGGTGACTAAATCGCATTTAGTAAGTTTACCTGCACGTTTAGCTTGTTCGACATTAGCCCCAATTTTGTCGGCTATAAAACCAGCTAGTGACTCAATTCGTAATGATTTGTCTTTGACTGTTCCAAGCTGTTGTTGGAATAACACCGTTTCTAAACGAGGTAGACGATCTTCCAAGCGCTGTTTTAAATCTGTTTTGTAAAAAAATTCAGCATCGGCTAAGCGTGGGCGTACTACTTTTTCATTACCTGAAATGACCACTTGCGGATCTTTTGATTCGATATTGGCAACAAAAATAAAATTCGGTAATAATTTTCCTTGTTTATCATAAACAGGAAAATATTTTTGATCGCCTTTCATCGTATAAACCAGTGATTCGGCTGGTACATCTAAAAATCTTTCTTCAAATTTAGCCGTTAAAACAACAGGCCATTCAACCAATGACGAGACTTCTTCTAACAAGCTTTCGGTTAAATCAGCTTTACCATTTAATTTTGCTGCGGCTTGCTCTGCTTGCTGTTTAATAATTGATTTTCGTTTGTCATAATCGGCAATAACTTTACCACGTTGCTCCAACATTTCTGGATATTGGTCGGCATTATCAATGGTGAATTCCTGTTCACCCATAAAACGATGCCCACGAATGATGCGGTTTGACTCAATGTCTAAAATTGTGCCCGGTACTAATTCATCACCATATAACATCGTTACCGTATGACTCGGACGAATAAATTCAACTTGTCGAGCTGCCCAGCGCATTGGTTTTGGAATAGGTAATTTGCTTAACGCACCTTTAACCATATCACACAATAGGTTAACAACAGGTTGGCCTTTTTGGTTTTGGGTATAAGATAACCATTCACCTTTATCTGTTTGAATACGCTCTGCTTGGTCAACAGTAATACCACAACCACGAGCCCAGCCTTCAGCTGCTTTAGTTGGTTTACCATTAGCATCAAATGCTGCACTAACAGCCGGTCCTCGTTTAACAATTTGGCTATCGGGTTGAGTATCATTTAAATTTAGAACTTTTAATGCTAAGCGTCGCGGTGAAGCATACCAAAGTACTTCGCCATGTTCTAACTTGGCATTGTCCAGTTGCTCAATAAAATTTGCCGCAAAACTTTCAGCTAAAGTGCGGAGTGATTTTGGTGGTAGCTCTTCGGTACCAATTTCCACTAAAAATGTTTTTTGCATAATATTAAAATCCTACTTTGATGCACTTTGATTTGACGGTGAATGTTGGCACATTGGAAAACCAAGCGCTTCACGTGATGCATAATATGCTTCAGCAACCATTTTGGTTAATGTTCGAATGCGCAATATATAACGTTGGCGTTCAGTTACTGAAATAGCTTTACGCGCATCAAGTAAATTAAAACAGTGTGCAGCTTTTAAAATACGTTCGTAAGCAGGTAGTGGCAGCGGTTTTTCTAATTCAAGTAACATTTTTGCTTCTTTTTCATGTTGTTCAAAGCAATAAAATAGAAAATCAATATTGGCATATTCAAAATTATACGTTGATTGCTCAACTTCATTTTGATGGAACACATCACCATAAGTGGTTTTACCAAATGCGCCATCACTCCAAACCAAATCATACACACTATCGACACCTTGAATATACATCGCAAGGCGTTCTAAACCATAAGTGATCTCACCAGTGACGGGTTTACACTCAAGACCACCCACTTGTTGGAAATAGGTAAATTGAGTCACTTCCATCCCATTTAACCATACTTCCCAGCCAAGCCCCCAAGCACCTAATGTAGGGTTTTCCCAGTTGTCTTCTACAAAACGAATATCATTAACGGTTGGATCGAGCCCTAACTCTTTTAATGAACCCAGATAGAGCTCTTGAATGTTGTCTGGAGAGGGTTTTAAGATAACTTGAAATTGATAGTAGTGTTGTAACCTATTAGGGTTTTCACCATAGCGCCCATCAGTTGGACGGCGAGAGGGTTGAACGTAAGCAGCATTAATGGGTTCAGGTCCAAGAGCGCGTAAACACGTCATCGGGTGTGAAGTACCGGCCCCAACTTCCATATCCAATGGCTGAATCACCGTACAACCTTGATTAGCCCAGTAATCTTGTAACGTTAGTATTAACCCTTGAAAGGTTTTGACATTAAACTTTTGCATGATGTTATCTTTATGGTTGAATTGATTGTTCGATAATTTAAATAGTGTTGTATTTTATACTTTTTATTGGAGCTTGTGAAATGCCTAATTACTATCTGTTGCAATTACTCTCAATGCTTATCTAAATAGTTTTGGTTTTGCATCTTTATGCATTTCTAGGTATAGTGTTTTATCCCTTTTGCTTGGTTATCAATACTTATCATAATGCCATGGCTATTTATCGATATTTTCTAACGTTTATTTTTATTGGACTTACACAAGTTAATGTTTTGTATGCTGCTGATGATAATCAGCAGTTACAGACTTTGCGTCGTTCAATTCAAGAACAAGAAAATCGTTTAGCTGAGCAAAAAAAAGAGCGAAACCAATTAGTTAATGATCTTAAACAGCAAGAAACAGAAATTGCAAAATTATTGACTTCAATTGAGAAAAACGATTTAACTTTAAAAAAAATCGATAGTGAAATTAATCGGTTAATTAAACAAATTGAACAATTAAATATTAAGCAACAACAACAGCGAGATGCATTATCTAAACAACTTGAAAGCGCATTTAAATTAGGAAAAACAACAGGTTTATCGCTGATTTTTGCCAGTGAACAAAGTGAGCGTAATGAACGGCTGATTAATTATTATGGTTATATTAATCAAGCTAGACAACAACTGATTAATGCACTTCGTGAAACGCAATTACAGTTAAATGAAAAAAAATTAACGTTACAAAATAAACAAATTTCACAGCAAGCATTACAAACCAAACAGAAACAAGAACAAGTTGGTCTTGAAAAAAACCGTCAAGATCGACAAAAAACCATTACTTCGCTCGAATCATCCATGCAGGTCAATCAACAAAGATTGGCTGAACTGCGTGAAAATGAAACCAAGTTACAAGCAAAAATTGCTCAAGCCGAAAAAGAGAGTCGACGATTAGCCGAAGAAGAAGCAAGACAGGCAAAACATATTGAGCAGAAACAAAAAAACACCAACTACACTTTAAATTCTGATGAACGGGCATTAATGGCACGTGTCAGTGGTATAGGCAAACCACAACACCAATTTAATTGGCCGGTCACAGGGCCAGTCGTACATCGATTTGGTGAGTCATTGCAAGGTGAACTGTATTGGAAAGGTATGGTAATTAATGCGAAGGATGGTACCCAAGTTAAGGCAATCGCTGATGGTCGAGTGATACTGGCCAGTTGGTTGCAAGGTTATGGTTTTGTGGTTGCACTTGAGCATGGTAAAGGCGATATGAGTTTATATGGTTATAACCAACGTGTTTTAGTCGATGTAGGCGATAAAATCTCCACTGGACAGGCCATTGCTTTAGTTGGTTCAAGTGGAGGGCAAAATAGTTCTGGACTCTATTTTGAGATTCGCCGAGATGGTAAGGCGTTAGATCCTAAAGGTTGGTTAAAATAATGTATCGTTTAATCATTCACATACTTATTAGTCTGTTATTTTTTAATCCAAGTCTAGTTTTTGCGGCACAATTAGCTCTGGTTATTGATGATTTTGGTTATCGGCAACATAATGAAGAGCAAATTATAAAATTATCAACCGATATAACAGTTGCGGTTTTACCCCATTCACCTAATGCAAAACGTATCGCTAATATGGCTCATGAACAGGGGAATGATGTGATTATACACTTACCCATGGCACCAATGGGTAAGCAGCCACTAGAAAAAGATACATTGTTCCCCACTATGAGCGAAACTGAGATTAATCGCATTGTGAATAATGCTATTGAGCGTGTACCTCATGCTATTGGTGTTAATAATCATATGGGTAGTTTAATGACATCCAATCTTAATGGTATGCAATATGTTATGAAAGCACTTAGCCCACACTCTATGTTTTTTTTAGATAGTAAAACGATTGGCAAAACAGCTGTTAAAACAGCAGCGAGCGCCTATAATATACCTGTAGTTGTGCGTGATGTATTTTTAGATGATCAGCAAAATGAACATGCTATTAACCAGCAATTTGAATTAGCTATTCAAGTTGCTCGTAAAAAAGGGGTTGCCATTGCCATTGGTCATCCTCATCCACAGACACTCAATGTGTTAAAAAATAAATTAGCGCAATTGCCTTCAGATATAACATTAATCAAAGTCAGTGAGCTTGTTACACCACAACCTGAACCAATAAAGCCAAAAGCAACGTTAAAAGAGATTATGGACAGATATAAACAGCGCTGCGATCAAGTTTGGCATTTTTATCATACCGAAAACAAATAATTATTTTTTTTCTAAGGTTCGGTGACGGATTTGTACTTGCTTATTTTGTGCTTTGAAAAATTCAGCCAGCTGTTCAGCAATAAAAACGGAGCGATGTTGGCCTCCGGTACAACCAATAGCAATGGTTAAATAACTACGATTGTTTTTTTCTAACATCGGTAACCATTGCTGTAAATAACTGGCTGTTTGATAGATAAAATTGGTCACTTCATCATGCTGAAATAGATATTTTTTTACTGGCTCATCTAATCCAGTTAGGGGACGTAGTGCAATATCCCAATGGGGATTAGGTAAAAAACGGACATCAAAAACAAAATCGGCATCGACTGGCAAACCATGTTTAAAACCAAAGGATTCAAAGATCATGGTTAATTCACGTTCTTTTTTACCTAAAATACGTGTTCGTAAAATGTCTGATAGTTGATGTACTGAAAGATTATCAGTATTAATGACTAAACTTGCATTGGATTTTAATGATTCTAAATATTTTTCTTCAAGATCGATTGCTTCTTCAAGCGAGTATTTTTGATTGGTCAAGGGATGGATTCGTCTGGTTTCGCTATAACGACGAATTAGGGTATTGCGGCTACAGTCAAAGAAGATAATCTCGGGTGTGACAGAGTTTGGCAGTTGTTGCAAAATGTCGCGGTTAAAATCAAAATTTGGCGGTAAATTGCGAATATCGATGCTAACAGCAACGGGGGTATTATTGTTTTTTAATGAGTCGGCTAATTGTGGCAATAGCACAACAGGGATGTTATCCACACAATAAAAACCCATATCTTCTAGTGCACGTAGTGCAATCGATTTTCCAGAACCTGAACGGCCACTAACGATCATCAGAATCACAATGTTAACTCCAATATGCTAATTAACTTAAGTATATATCGTTTACTCAACAAGATGCAATTTCATATATCGATGATATTGCTATTAATATTCGGATTTTATTTTAGTAATTAACTGTTTTAACGCTTGACCACGGTGTGAAATCTGACTTTTATGTTCTTTGCTAAGTTGGGCAGCTGTGCAATCTAATTCTGGTATATAAAACAGTGGATCATAGCCAAAGCCGCCTTCTCCTTGCTCTTGATTTAGGATTAATCCATGCCATTTGCCTAAACAAATAATCGGTGTTGGATCGTTATCATGGCGCATAAAAACCAAGGCACAATAAAAATAGGCAGTGCGCTTTTCTGTTGGGACATTGTGTAGTTGTGAAAGTAATTTTTGATTATTTAATTTATCGTTACCATGGTAACCCGCATAACGCGCGGAATAAATGCCTGGCGCACCATTAAGGGCATCAACCACTAAACCTGAATCATCAGCAATAGCAGGTAGTCCTGTTAATTTTGCGGTATGCCTTGCTTTTAAAATGGCATTTTCGATAAAAGTTAAACCTGTTTCATCGACATCGGGAACATTAAATTCTTTTTGTGCCACAATATTAAAGCCAGCATCGGCTAAAAGCGTTTGCAATTCGTTGACTTTGCCTTGATTATTAGTTGCTAAAACAATTTTTTGCATCTTTAATTCCTTACCATAAAATTATGTTGATAACTATCGTTAACCGTTGTTCGATTTATAAGTTTCGTTAAAAATCGGGATCGCAGTTAAAGGTCATACTTTCACCTGTCTTGGGGTGGAGAATTGTTAACGATTGCGCATGGAGTAACAATCTTTTAGACCGAGAAAAGGCTTCAGGATGTGCATAAAATTTATCGCCTAAAATAGGATGTCCCAGTGCTTGCATATGCACGCGTAATTGGTGTGATCGACCCGTAAAAGGCGATAAGCTAACCCGAGTTGTGTTATCAGGGTTTCTTGAAATGACTTGATATAACGTCAGTGCAGGCTTGCCATTTTCTAAATCGACCATTTGTCGTGGACGGTTTGGCCAATCACAAATCAACGGTAATTCAACTTGACCGCTATCCTCTTTAATATGCCCATAAACTACGGCAATATAATTTTTTTTGGGGATTCGTTCTCGAAATTGCTTTTTTATTTCTCGATCGGCGAGTTTAGATAAAGCGGCAACCATAATGCCACTGGTTGCCATATCTAATCGATGAACGGACTCGACGTAGCTAAATTTTTGCTGTAAACGATGAATAATACTATCGATAAATTGAGGTTTGTTGCCCGACACCGATAAAATACCGGGTTGTTTATTGACAACAACAATATGATCATCTTGGTATAAGATAGAGAGCCAAGGATCAATAGGGGGATGATATTCCAAAAGCATTTATGTATGACAATTTATAAGATAAAATTGCCACACATTCTAACAAACTCAACAAAAAGTGCCAGTTTTATAGCACACCTAATTTTTCCATAAGGTATTTTTGTTTACTGCAAAAAATTGGGCAATAAACACGAATAATCCAACTATAAAATAGCAAGCAAAAATAATGATCATCCATTGTGACATTTCAATGGTTAAAAAAGACCAAATTTTATCTGCACACGAGCCGTAAGCATTAAACAGGCCCGGTATCCACTCGTTTAAAGGTAGCCATGATGGAAACTGAACATTAATAGCGCAAGTGTCACTAAAGTTTGGTTCGAATTGTAAATGGGCGTGAAATGTTGCTAAGTTAAAGCCTTTATATGCACTAATTAACCAAATGGCGATCCCCATTATTCTAAAAATAAAATTATTCGGTGCAATTAAGCCAATAATACTGGCTAACATGATGCCAAAAATGGCGCAACGTTGATAAATACACAGTGTGCAAGGCGCTAGTCCTAAGCTATGTTGAAAATAAAGTGCAGTTAACTCGAAAATAAGGGTTGAGAGGAAGAGTAAAAACCAAGCAAATCTTGCGCGAGAGTATTGATTAAGTAACGATAACATACTGTTTTATTCCTCCATATTCGGCTATAATTAGCTATCTTTAATTATATCGAAAATAATCTGTCTTTATTTTTAATTAGTGGTAGTGTAGTTTATTTTCGAATAATGTAAACGACTTTTATTTATTGATGGCGGATTAATCATTTCTTATGGATTCAAACGTTCCACAAACAAAATTACAGGTCTCATTTGTTATCATCACTGAAGAAAATGCGACGCAGCGAATTGATAACTTTCTTATCACACACTTGAAAGGTGTGCCCAAAAGTATGATTTATCGCATACTGAGGAAAGGTGAAGTACGCGTTAATAAAAAACGCATTAAACCCGAGTATAAGCTCAATATTGGGGATGAAATTCGTATACCGCCTATTCGCGTAGCAGAAAAAACCTCACCTGAAATCTCAACTAAATTAAATAAAGTTGCCGATTTAGAAAAAGCCATTATTTATGAAGATGATGTGATAATGGCTATTAATAAACCCTCGGGTATTGCTGTTCATGGCGGTAGTGGTTTAAGTTTTGGGGTCATCGAAGGACTTCGAGCATTAAGGCCTGAAGCAAAATTCCTGGAATTGGTTCATCGAATCGATCGCGAAACTTCAGGTGTGTTACTCATTGCTAAAAAACGTTCAGCATTAAAAGCACTGCATGAACAACTGCGTCTAAAACAGATGAAAAAGAACTATTTAGCATTAGTAAAAGGTGATTGGCCTTCTGAATGCAAAGTTATACAGGCACCGTTACTTAAAAATGTTTTGAAAAGTGGCGAACGAGTGGTTAAAGTCGATAAAGAAGGTAAACCTTCAGAGACACGTTTTAAAGTTGAAGAGAGATTTAAGTTTGCAACGTTGATTAAAGCCAGTCCTGTTACAGGCCGTACACATCAGATTCGTGTACATACTCAATATGCCAATCATCCTATTGCATTTGATGATCGTTATGGTGATAGCCAATTTGATAGGTTATTAGCCAATACTAAACTTAATCGATTATTTTTGCATGCAGCCAATGTGACCTTTATTCATCCTAAAACGTTACAAGATATGCAGTTAAGCGCAACAATGGATGATAAATTACAAGCATGCTTAAGTTATCTTAGAACAGAAAAGCATCATCAAACCGAATCTTAAATTGAAAAAAAGTAGTGAGGACGAATGAAAGATCTTAATTTATACTTAATTAGACATGGCCAAACCGAGTGGAATATTAAAGATCAGATGCAAGGATCGCAAAATTCACCGTTAACTGAACAAGGTATTTTGGGCGCGAAGATTACAGGCCAATATTTAAAGCATATTCCTTTTATGCAAGCTTATTCAAGCCCACAGCTACGCGCTAAAGAAACACGTGATTATATCGTTCACGAAAATGATAATAAAATTCCAACCTTTGAATTAGCCGATTTATGTGAGATGGATTTTGGTCTTTGGGAAGGAAAATCTGTCCCTTATTTGAAAAAAGAAGTGCCTGAATTTAATACTTATCTAACCGATCCAGCTAACTTTGATGCTTCTGTTAATCACGGTGAAAATTATCTTGATACACTGGTACGAATGAAACGTGCACTGCATACCATTACTCAAAATGCCAGTGAAGATAAAGGTAATATTTTAGTTGTTTCGCATGGCACCGTGTTACGTTTATTACTTTGTGTATTAAATGGTGGTGATTGGCGTTTACATCGGGATGAAGACTATTTTCCACGAA
Source organism: Gilliamella sp. B3783 (assembly GCF_026536125.1). Classification (NCBI taxonomy): domain Bacteria; kingdom Pseudomonadati; phylum Pseudomonadota; class Gammaproteobacteria; order Orbales; family Orbaceae; genus Gilliamella; species Gilliamella sp. B3783. The sequence goes on along the minus strand of NZ_JAFNOU010000011.1, from coordinate 40,723 downwards.
TGTTAAATACCAGTGTCAGTGTAGTAAATTATCAGCAACAAGATGGTCAATCTGAAGGTAAATTTACGGTTAACTATTATAATAATGTTGATCATTTAGCTGATAAATAACCAGCAATTTACCCCATTTTTATTTCTCGACTAATGCCTTTTATAACGTTAGTCGAGAAATATTGAGCCTAATTAGTAAACTTATCTATTTTTACTATAAGGGGCGTAACGTTTTTGAAGTTGTTGTAACTGATTTATTCTGGCATCAATCTTCGATATCATTGTTTGATCGCCATTAGTTTGTTTTTTGGCATTTTGCAGTAATTGAATAGATTGTTGAAATTGCCCCTCTAATGCAACAAGTTCTGCTCTTGCACTCATTTCTTTTGCCCTTGAGTTTAATCCACCATAAGCTGTAATTAGTAGATCCCAACCATTTGTATCATCACTATGATCAAAGGTATAACGGTGTAATAAGCTCACCGCTTGTTGGTAATTACGATTTTTAACGTATGCATTAGCCAAGTTTAATTGTAATGCTGAACTATCTGGGGATTTTTTTAAAGCAGTTTGTAACCGATTAATCGCTGCTGCATTATTATTCATGTCCAGATCAATATCTGTCATTAAATCGATGTACCACAGATTATTTGGATCATTATCTAGTAATGGTTGAAGTTGCTGTTTGGCTTTTTGGTAATTGTTATTACGATAATCAAACAGAGCATTAGCATAGACTAAAGCAATCTTACTTTGTTCATTATTCAGCTTTTTATAATCTTCAATTAATAATTTACCGGTATTTTGATTATTAGTTATTAAAATAGCCAAACGCGCTTTTGCTAAATAGTAGTTTAGAGAGGGAGGTAGCTCTTTTTTACTATATTGCATAGAACGGCTACGGATATCAGATAAACGGCTATTTGGTAGTGGGTGAGTGAGTAAAATCTCAGGTGGTTTACTGCTAAAACGTGTTTGATCAGCTAATTTTTGTAAAAATTCGGATGAAGCATAAGGATCAAATCCTGCCTTAGCCAATGTTCTAAGCCCCACGCGATCGGCTTCTTGTTCATTAGCTTGTGTAAAACTAATTGTGTTTTGTGCAGAACCTGCCATCGTACTTGTCATCGCGGCCATTCCAGCATCAGGATTCGCCAGCGTAAGTAGTAATGAGCCTAATGCTGCACCCCAAACATAAGGACTATTACGGTTTTGGTTTTCCATTGCTCTGGCTAAGTGACGTTGAGTCACATGGCCGATTTCGTGCGCCATAACTGAAGCTAATTGACTTTCATTATCAGTGTCTAAAATCAGTTTAGAATGAATCACCACATTACCGCCAAAAAAGGCAAACGCATTTAAGACATCACTGCGCATAATATAAAAATGAAAAGGTGTTTGGACTGATTCCGCTTTTGACACGAGTTTTTTACCTAAATCATTAATATATTGATTGAGTACGGGATCATTGATGATAGGGGCATCGGCTCGTAGCAAACGCATATAATAATCCCCCATTTCCATCTCTTGACCGATGCTTAAGGTTGATGCAGCAGCGGTTCCCATATCAGGTAGGTTAATGTTATCAGCAAAAACTAACGGTGAGTTTTGCAACAATAATGAGGTAGTGAGTGCCAATGCGATTGCTTTTTTTAACATTATTTAGACCACTTAAATTAACAATTAGATTGCCTTATTTTAGCTGAAAAAAAACGCAATATCACTGTCAATTTTAATTCAATACGAATATTAAAAAGAGATTAACTTACGCGTGTAATTACTTACTTAGGGAAAGTTATTTTAAACTAATTTATTAAAAAAATTATTGAAATACTGCGTGGCAAATTTTTCAATATCAACTGTTTTATATACTTAATAATATTCGGGTACACATTATAGTGATGATCGAATTCAGGCTGCATTAATTGATTAACAACTTTAGCTTTACCCAATTGAAAAACTAAACGGTATATAGCACCGGTCATGCTAGTTCGTTCACTGCCATGTCAACAATGAACTAATATTGGTTTGGTGATTGTTTAAAGGATTTAAGTATTACAATGATTTTTCGTCGGTAATCTGACTAGTCCGTATCTTAATCCAAACTTCGGTAAGATCGGTATTATTCAAGCTATCCCGATCACTATGCAATACACGCAAGTTGATTATGGTTTTAAAACCTAGCTTATTCAGATATTGTATCTATTTTATAGTCGGCTGTTTTGTTCGACAAATATTATTCCAATTTGATAAAAATTATTGGGTTATTGTGAATGAGGTTTCACTTTATATTGATAGTCAATTATGGATAATGCTAGAAAACACAACAATAATATCTCCCTATTTTTTTAAACTCAAACATTAAGAGTGATTAAGTGTTGTGCTTTCTTTAACATTATTAAGATTAAATCAGTAATGGTTTTATGCTTTACTTTGACGATTTTTGATAAATTCTACAATATCGTTAATTTTTATCATTTGCTTATCACCACCACAGCGATGTTTATATTCCACTTCATCATTTTCTAGATTACGTTCACCAATAACAATAGTATGTGGAATACCAATTAACTCTGCATCGGCAAACATCACACCTGGTCGCTCTTTACGATCGTCAAATAAAACTTCAATGCCAGAAGCTTGTAAATCAGCATACAGTTTTTCAGCAGTTGCTTGCACTTTTTCTGATTTATGCATGTTCATTGGGATGATGACCACACTAAATGGGGCTATAGCTTCTGGCCATACAATACCTCGATCATCATGGCATTGTTCGATTGCAGCTGCAACAATTCGGCTAACCCCAATACCATAACAGCCCATAATCATTACGTGGTTTTGTCCATCTTCGCCTTGGACCGTTGCTTTCATTGCTTCTGAATACTTCGTACCAAGTTGGAAAATATGCCCAACTTCGATACCACGTTTAATCTGTAATGTCCCTTTACCATCAGGGCTAATATCGCCTTCCACCACATTACGAATATCTTCAACTCTTGGTAACGCAACATCACGCTCCCAATTGATATTAACGTAATGTTTATGGTCGATATTCGCACCGGCACTAAAGTCACTCATCACAGCCACATCGCGGTCAATAATGATTGGCATATTAAGATTCACAGGGCCTAATGAACCTGGCCCAGCATTGACAATTGCTCGAATTTCCTCTTCAGTTGCAAATTCAAGTGGTGATGCCACAATATCAATTTTTTCTGCTTTGATTTCGTTCAACGTGTGATCACCACGAACTAATAAAGCAACAAGTTGGTGCCCACTCTCTTTTGTCGCCTTAACCATGAGTGTTTTAACTGTTTTTTCAATTGGTAAATTGAATTGTGCAACTAATTCATCAATCGTTTTTGCATTTGGTGTATCAATGCGTTCCATCACCTTAGTTGGTGCTAAGCGGCTTTGCGTTGGTGCTAATGCTTGTGCCATCTCGATATTAGCGGCGTAATCAGATTCAGTTGAAAAGACAATATCATCTTCGCCACTATCGGCTAATACTTGGAATTCATGTGACCAGTTACCGCCAATTGAGCCTGTATCGGCACGCACCGCTCTAAAGTTTAATCCCGCACGGGTAAATACTGCACTATAGGCTTTATACATATCATCATACGTTTCTTGTAATGATTCTTGTGATGTATGAAACGAGTAGGCATCTTTCATAATAAATTCACGCGAGCGCATTACACCAAAGCGAGGTCGCACTTCATCACGAAATTTGGTTTGAATTTGGTAAAGATTAAGTGGTAATTGTTTGTATGAGCTGACTTCATTACGTAACAAATCAGTGATGACTTCTTCATGAGTTGGGCCTAAAACAAAATCACGATTACCACGGTCTTTTATCCGTAATAATTCAGGACCATATTGTTCCCAGCGCCCACTCTCTTGCCAAATATCGGCAGGTTGAACAACCGGCATTAATACTTCAATTGCACCTGCTTTATTCATCTCTTCGCGAACAATATTTTCGACTTTTTTTAGTACACGATAACCAGTGGGTAACCAAGTATACAATCCTGCTGCGACTTTACGAATCATGCCGGCACGTAACATTAATTGATGGCTAATCACTTCAGCATCTGCTGGAGTCTCTTTTAATGTAGAAAGAAGATATTTACTGGTTCGCATACATTTATCCTGAAAAATAATTTATCTATAAATATAATAAAAATGTTAGCTAGTTTAGCAGTACAGCGCGTAACACTAAAGTAATTTTATTGTTATTTTTTTAGCATCGGCGTAATGAACCTAAAGAGATTGAGCAAACAGACTCACAAATTTATTCACTAGCAATAATGCTTTTTGTGCATTTTGTATCAAAATTGATACTTTATTGATTTTGCGGTTGGCTAGGTATCAAAAGAGATATCTTTATCTTATTGATTATATTTGATTTTTTGTTAATTTGTGTGATGTAGATCACTTTAGTAACGTTTTTAAATTGATATCATACGCACAAATTTTTAGGTATAGGAGAATAGTAATATGGATAGTGCCATAGCCAATAAAAAAGCTAGTGAGGTAAAAAGTGAGGCAAAATTACCCAAGTGGCGTAAAAGTGATACGTTATGGATGCTGAGTCTGTATGGAACAGCAATCGGTGCAGGCGTACTGTTTTTACCGATAAATGCAGGTGTTGGGGGGTTAATTCCATTATTAGTAATGTTAGTGCTTGCCTTTCCGATGACATTTTTTGCCCATCAAGCATTATGTCGATTTGTTTTATCGGGTAAAAAACCTGAAGGCGATATCACCGTTGTTGTTGAAGAGGCATTTGGACGAACTGCCGGAAACTTTATCACGGTGCTCTATTTTTTTGCTATCTACCCCATTTTATTGGTTTATAGTGTTGGGATCACCAATACCGTTGATAGCTTTATGGTACATCAATTAGGCATGGCATCGATACCTAGGGCGTTATTATCCTTTATATTGGTCGCTTTTTTAATGTCGATTGTTCACTTTGGTGAAGAGCTGATTGTCAAAGTGATGTCGATTTTGGTGTTTCCGTTTATTGCTGTACTGATGATTTTAGCGTTATTTCTAATTCCGGAATGGAATGGTGAGATTTTTTCTAACGTTTCTCTCACCAGTGCTGGCAGTGAAGGAAGTCAAAGTATTTTAATGACGCTGTGGTTGGTTATTCCGGTTATGGTGTTTGCATTTAATCACTCTCCAATTATCTCTTCTTTAGCTGTTGCTAAACGCAAAGAGTATGGCGATGTTTATGCTGAACAAAAATGCTCTAGAATTATTGCAGCAAGTAATATAATGATGGTCGTTACTGTCATGTTTTTTGTGTTTAGTTGTGCACTATGTTTGACCCCTGCTGAGTTATTGGATGCAAAAGCACAAAATATTTCGACATTATCTTATTTGGCAAACCGATTTAATTCACCTGTGATTGAGTATATTGGTCCTCCAATTGCGTTTATTGCAATGGCTAAATCATTTTTAGGGCACTATTTAGGGGGTAAAGAGGGCTTTAATGGGGTGGTGAATAAATTACTACGTAGCTGTGATAAAACAATTTCACCAGCAAAATTAGATAAAATTGCCATTGGTTTTATGTTTATCACTGCTTGGGGAATAGCAACACTCAATCCAAGTATTTTAGGTTTAATTGAATCATTGGGGGGACCAATTTTAGCAATACTTCTGTTTTTAATGCCAATGTATGCAATTCACAAATTACCGGCATTAGCTAAGTATCGTGGCAAATTAAGCAATGTGTTTATTGTCATTATGGGATTGATTGCTATTTCAGCAGCTATTTATAATTTGCTTTAAGCTTGAATTTATCCGTTATGATGACCATCTAAAGAAAAAATCCGCTTAGGTTAATAGGCGGATAAATATTTTTCGAGTTGATATCAGTTGTGTTTTTAATCAATCTTGATTTTCATTTTAAGGATTGGGCGCGTTGCCCTAATTGCTGGTTGTTAAACGTTTAACACAGATATTTATTATCTAATTTGATTGAGTAATCTATAAAGTATCTATCAATGTGGTTTAGTTACATTGAGTTTTGAAAAGGGAAAAATATGAGTTCGGTATTTGAAATATTTAAAATCGGTATTGGGCCGTCAAGTTCACATACAGTCGGACCAATGCGAGCCGGAAAAGCATTTGTCGATGAGCTGATAAGTAAAGGGTTGATGCCGTCTGTGACAAGAATTGTAGCGGACGTTTATGGTTCATTATCATTAACAGGTAAGGGACATCAAACCGATATTGCCATTATTATGGGACTGGCAGGTGAAAAACCCGATACCGTAAATATTGATAACATCCCGATATTTATTGAAAAAATTAGCCAGACTAATCGATTACCGATTTATAACAATCGTTATGAAATTGATTTTCCGCTAGCTGAGTGTATGATTTTTCACTCTAAGTTTTTACCATTGCATGAAAATGGTATGACACTCAGCGCTTATCATGGTGATGATTTGCTGTTGCAAAAAACTTATTACTCTGTTGGTGGTGGCAAAATTGTTGAAGAAGCACAATTTGGTCAACAAGATCAAAATCCAGTTTTATTGCCTTACCCATTCTCGACTGCTGCGCAGCTATTAAAATCGTGTGAAGATAATTCGTTATCCATTTCCAGTATTATGATGAAAAACGAGCTGGAACTGCACTCTTATGAAGAGATTGAAAACTATTTTCATCATGTCGGGCAAACCATTTTAGATTGTATAAAACGGGGAATGAATACCGAGGGGCTATTACCGGGTCCACTTAAAGTGCCACGTCGTGCGTTTTCGCTATACCGTCAATTATCGACCACTAAAGATAATATTATTAGCGATCCTATGGTGATTATTGATTGGGTCAATATGTTTGCCTTAGCGGTGAGTGAAGAGAATGCTGCTGGTGGACGGGTGGTAACAGCGCCAACTAATGGTGCATGTGGGATTATTCCTGCGGTTCTTGCCTATTATGATAAGTTTATTAATCCTGTTACGCCTGAAATCTCAATGCGTTTCTTTTTAACTTGCGGAGCAATAGGGCAACTTTACCAAAAAAATGCCTCAATATCGGGAGCAGAAGTCGGTTGCCAAGGTGAAGTGGGTGTTGCTTGTTCAATGGCTGCTGCTGGTCTTGCCGAGCTTTTAGGTGGAAATCCACAGCAAGTTTGTATGGCCGCTGAGATTGCCATGGAACATAATTTAGGTTTGACTTGCGATCCGGTTGCTGGGCAGGTACAAGTGCCGTGTATTGAGCGTAATGCAATTGCCTCGGTTAAAGCAATTAATGCGACTCGAATGGCGTTAAGGCGCACAACAGTTGCCAAAGTGTCGCTTGATAAGGTGATTGAAACAATGTATGAAACCGGTAAAGACATGAATGCTAAATATCGTGAAACATCACGAGGCGGGCTGGCAATTACCGTTTACTGTAATTAATTCGCCGTTAACTGCGATAGATTAATCCTTCAATTTGCCGACTAGTAATTTGGCGAATTGAAGCGATCAAAGTTAATATTTCCAGCGCATGGTATTCGCCTTGGAACGTAAAAAGTCATTATTAACCAGCATATCGACTTTTTCACTTTTTATTGAACGTAACTTTCTTTTTCGTTTGGCTTGATTGGTTGATGTGCTATGCATTAGTTCATTGTAGGCGAGTAAATTATTGAGTTGATCAAGTTCGTCTAATCCTCGTAGAACGTTTATTAGTGTATGTAAAGTAATGGATTCACCATTTTCTATACGTTTAATTGTTGCTATGCCAAGTTCAGATTTTTGAGCAAGTTCTTGTTGAGATAAATTTTTTTCAATTCTTGCCAATTTAATTCTGCGACATAACATTGCAACAATTTCAGTTGTTTGATTCATGCGTGATCCTCAATATAAACATAATGCATTGAGTTTTGAGCCTATTGTATCGGGGTTAATTGGGTAGTATATGTGTTAAACCTTCGATGATATCAGAAGCTAATAAACTGTATTTATTTAATTTTTCAGCTGCCTTATTACCAGCCAAACCATGCAAGTAAACACTTACTGGGGCTGCTTGAGCTGCGGGTAAGTGACCGGCAATGAGTCCAGCTATAATACCAGTTAACACATCACCTGATCCAGCAGTTGCCATACCATTATTGCCTGATTGATTAATATAGGTTGGTTTGTTAGGGTGGGCAACGACGGTCTTAGCATCTTTAAGCACACAAATGACATTGTGTTGTTGCGAAAATGCTTTTGCTGTTGCAACTAAATTATTTTTAATCTTATCGATAGGTAGCTTTGTTAAGTTCGCCATTTCACCTAAATGTGGCGTAAGAATAAGGGTTGATTTTGCCTGTTCAAGTAATGACAAATCTTGCGATAAAACATTAAGCCCGTCAGCATCAATAATTATTGGTACGGTTGCATGGTGAACAACATAAGATAAAATCTTATAAGTATCATCAGATATCCCCATACCGGGACCGATAACAATTACTGATGCCCAATTTATCCCTGTTTCAAGTTCAGTAAAATTAACTTGATTCGGCGTAAAAGGCGATAATAATGCTTCGGGGAGTTGAGATAATAAAATGCCGCTATTACAACTTGGTGTGTAAATACGTACTAACCCAGCACCAGCTCGATAGGCGGCTTTAGCCGAAAAGTAAGCGGCACCGGACATGTTTTGCGAACCGGCTATGGTCAATACTCTACCATAAGAGCCTTTATGGGAATCATTTGCTCGCACAGGTAACAAGTTATCCAGATCACCTTGCTCAAAGGTATAATGCGCTGCTGGTTTGTCAGCATAAATGCCAATATCGGCAATGGTTATTTTGCCGGCTAGTTCAATGCCAGGATAAAAAGATAATCCGAGCTTCGCATAGGCAAACGTTACTGTCTGTTTCGCGTTTACCGCAGCACCTAATATTTTACCGGTGTTAGCACACACGCCGGAAGGGATATCAATAGCGAGTATATCGCCATGGCTTTGATTAATAAGCTCAATCGCTCGCAAAAAATCACCACTAACATCTCGATTAAGACCAATACCAAAAATGGCATCCACAACTGTTGTATAAGATGAAAGTGAATCAGGTAACGATATCATGATAGGGATTTGATAGTGCTGAGCTATTTTGATTTGTTGTAATGTTTCGGTCGAAGCATTATCAGCATTACCGACTAAATAGATAACAACATCAATTTGTTGTAATTTGAGTAGCCGAGCAACGGCAATACCGTCTCCGCCATTATTACCATAACCACATAGGAGCGCAACTTTGTTTAAATCAAATTCACCAGATTTAAGTTGTTTGATAACAGCAAGGGCAGCGCGTTCCATAAGTACCAATGGGGGTAAGCCCACATCCGAAGTTGTATAAGTATCGAATTGTTTCATTTCAGATGAGGTGACCAAGTATTGCATACTGCCTCCGTCTTGCCTTTAAAAAATAGCCACATTATGTGGCTAAATTATTATGGTGAGTTAATCTAATTTCTGTTTTAGATCAATAATTGTTCTTCTTGCTGATCTTTGAGTTGCTGCCTTTCTAAACTTTCTAGAATTTTTTTATGGATGCCACTAAAACCACCATTGCTCATAATCAAAATTGCATCAGTCGGTTTAGCTGATTTGCTGATCATCTCAACTAATAGATCGATATCCCCAGACCAATGTGCAGGCTGGATGCAGGCATCAACCACATCTGCAACTAACCAAGGTAAATGTTCAGGTTGAAAGATGAAAATTTCGTCAGCTCGTCCTAGTGAAGGTGCTAATTCATCTTTTGATACACCCAATTTCATGGTATTTGATCGCGGCTCAAGTACGGCTAATATTCGACGATTAGCCCCAATTTTGCTACGTAATGCTTCTAATGTAGCCAATATTGCTGTTGGATGATGGGCAAAATCATCATATATTTCGATATTATTGACTTCTCCATACAGCTCTAAGCGTCTTTTAGCGTTAACAAAAGTGCTTAATGCCTCGCATGCATCAGCAGGTGCAATTCCGACATTATGCGCAGCTGCAATCGCCATTAATGCATTATGCATATTATGTTCGCCAACAAGTGAATATTGCACTTCACCGACTTTTTGATTATTAAAATAAACCGCAAAATGACTTGCATCATTATTAATGCGTTGTGCAAGCCAGCCATTTTCAGATTCAGTAAATGTTTGTTCACTCCAACAGCCTTTAGCGAGTACTTGTTTTAAGTTGACATCGTCTTGTGGTGAAATGATAAGCCCTTTACTGGGTACTAAGCGCACTAAATGATGAAATTGTCTTTGAATTGCACTAAGATCATCAAAGATATCGGCATGATCAAATTCTAAATTATTCATTATCAAGGTTTTAGGACAATAATGCATGAATTTAGAACGTTTATCAAAAAAAGAACAATCATATTCATCGGCTTCAATAACAAAAAAGTTGCCTTCCCCCAGTCTTGCTGATACATCAAAATTACCCGGTACACCACCAATAACAAAGCCTTGATTATAACCTTGCTTTTCTAAAATCCAGTTAACCATACCTGCTGTTGTTGTTTTACCATGAGTACCGGCAACGGCTATGACCCAACGGTTGCATAAAACGTTATCGTGCAGCCACTGTGGTGCAGAAATATAAGGGATATTGTTATCAAGAATATATTCAATACAAGGATTACCCCTTGATAAAGCGTTACCAATAATAACTAAATCTGGTGTAGGTGTGAGTTGTACTGGGTCGTACCCTTCAATAATCTCTATATTTTCTTTTTGTAAGAGAGTACTCATGGGTGGGTAAACATTTTTGTCTGAACCAGTAACTTTATGGCCTAGTGATCGGGCTATCAAAGCAATTCCTGCCATAAATGTGCCACAAATCCCTAGAATATGAATACGCATTTTTAATCCTTAACTTTTATAAAATATATCGATGATAATAATTGTTTATCACTATAGTCGTTTTGAATGGTAATGAGATTCAACACCGATAGGTAAAGTTTATTATAGACGATTTTAAATCGTTATGCGATAGGCCATATATATCGAATCATTAACTTTGCCGCCTGATTACCTCGAAAATCATCTACAACTAAATGGTAAACAATTTTGACTTTTTTTATTGATTGATCCGGCCATTGTTGCAAATTAGCATTAAATAATATGCCTTCTATCAGACTACCACCATTTTGGGGTTCTAACACTAATCTAAGGTGTTTTTCTGCAAATAGGCGTTGCTGATGGATAATAAATTCCCCATCAAAAATAGGTTCATCAAACCCCTCACCCCAAGGTCCTCCCTCTTTCAATTGCAAAGCTATTGCATAATTAAAATCTTGTCCATCGATCTCACCATCAGTTTCTATTGTTGGTTGTAATACCTCATCACTTAATTTGTCATTTAATAGCGTTTCAAAACTGTCTCTAAATAGCTCGATGTCTTGTTCACGAATCGTTAAACCAACCGCCATTGCATGACCACCAAAACTCACGATTAAGTTCGGGTATTTTTGATCCAGTTCATCAAGTACATCACGTAAGTGAACACCTGGAATTGATCTGCCTGAACCTTTTAAATGCCCATCTTGGGTTGAAGCAAAGGAGATAACCGGGCGATAATATTTATCTTTTAATCGTGCCGATAAAATACCGATAATACCTTGATGCCACTGTGGGTGGTAAACGACAATAGCATTTGGGATGGATGTATCTTGTTTTTCAAGCTGTTGAATATATGCTAATGCTTCTTTCTGCATTGTTTGTTCAATTAGCTTGCGATCAGTATTGAGTATATCAAGATCTGTTGCTTGCTGAACTGCTAAGTCAAAATCATCACAGAGTAGTAGTTCAACACCTAGTGCCATATTATCCATTCTGCCTGCTGCATTGAGTCTTGGTGCAACATAGTAGGCTAAATCAATCGCTGTGAAGGAAATTGCTTCTTTTTTCGCGATATGTAACAGCGCTTTAATACCATTACAACAATAGCCAGATCGTATTCTATTCATGCCTTGGTGCACTAATATTCGATTATTATGGTCAAGTTTGACAACGTCAGCAATGGTACCTAAAGCGACTAAATCTAATAGATTGGCGATATTGTACTCGGTTAGATTATTCTTAAGGAACCAATTTTCTTTGCGTAATTTAGCTCTTAATGCCAGCATAAAATAGAATGCAACACCGACGCCAGCAAGATGTTTAGATGGAAAAGTGCAATTAGGTAAATTGGGATTAATTATTGCATCTGCAATAGGTAACTGTTCAGGGCATAAATGGTGATCGGTAATAATCACTGTTAAGTTAGCTTGCTTGGCAAATTTTACGGCTTCTAATGCGGCAATACCGTTATCAACAGTGATAATGAGATCTGCGTGTCTTGACATTGCTTTTTCAACAACACCTACACTTAAGCCGTAGCCATCTTCAAAACGATCTGGGATGATATAATCAACAAATTGGTAGCCCATCTTTCTTAGTGCAGTAACCGTTAATGCGGTACTTGTGGCTCCATCGGTATCAAAATCGCCAACAACGATGATACGTTGATTATTTTTTATTGCAGAATAAAGAATTTCAACAGCAGTGGTTGTTCCATCTAACTTATCATAATTGCACAAATTACGCGTAGAATAGTCTAGCTCTTGCATTGATTTGATATCTCGCATGGCATAGACTCGTTGCAATAATGGCGGAATATCTTGCGAGAATTCAGGAAGCGTTTGTGGTAATTGTCGATGTATTATTCTATTTTTATTCATATTTAAAATGTTAGCGCTAAAGCGCTAACACAAGTTGTTATAGTGGTTAGTTCGAATATTAATTGTTGTGATAAACGACTAATTATTTAACAGATTTTTTATTCAAAATATCAAGCAATTTATCAGCCGGGACATAACCTGACACCAGTTGGCCATCAGCTAAAACAATAGCTGGGGTTCCACTAATACCGAGTTGCTTACCAACATTAAATTGTTGAGTGACATAAGGTACCATACTGCTAGCGGGTGAAATCGTATTACCTTTATAGGCATTATCAAAAGCAGCTTTACGATCGGCAACACTCCAGATTGATTGCATGTTTTTGCCTACTTCACTATCCGCTCCTGCACGTGGGAACGCAAAATAGTGGATTGAAATGCCTGCATCTAAATATTTATCAATATTTTCATGCAGTAATTTACAATAATGACAAGTATAGTCAGTAAACACCGAAATAACATATTTTTCGTTTGGTGCTTTATAAACAATTGCATCTTTCTCAATAGATTTGATTAATTTAACATTGTTACTATTAGCGATGTTAACCGGTTCGTTACCTTCTAAGTTATAGAAAGGACCTTGCGTTAAATATTTACCATCATCAGAAACATAAAAAATACCATCAGGTGTATTAACACTTTTTAGTCCTTTTACAGGGCTGTCGGCAATTTTTAAGTCTTTTTCAGTATAACCTAATTTGCCGAGTGTTTTGGCAATATCAGCATTACTTGCCAGTACTGATGTTGAAATTAATGCTAAACCTAAAACTAATTTTTTCATTCAATTATCCTTATTTTTTAAGCATTATGCTCGAGGATGATGCTTACTGTGTAACTGTTTTAATCTTTCTGTTGCCACATGGGTATAGATTTGCGTTGTCGATAAGCTACTATGACCCAGCAACATTTGTACTACCCGCAAATCTGCACCATGGTTAAGCAAATGTGTTGCAAACGCATGTCGCAGTACGTGGGGTGAGAGTGCTTCAATATTAATGCCGGTTAGTATGGCATAATATTTGATTCGATGCCAGAATGTCTGTCGAGTCATTTTTTTACCTAATCGGCTAGGGAACAGCACGTCAATCGGCCCAGATTTTAAAAGATCATTACGGGCATATTTGAAATAGTATTCTAACCAATAAATGGCTTCTTCCCCCAGTGGCACTAAGCGCTCTTTATTACCTTTACCAATTACCCTTATCACCCCTTGCCGCAAACTGACATCACTGATTTCTAAATTGACTAATTCACTAACCCGTAATCCAGTTGCATAAAGCACTTCTAGCATAGCTTTGTCGCGTAGTTCGATAGGGTCATCAGTACTGGGCGATTCAAGCAACGCATCGACTTGTGATTCGGTTAAATCTTTAGGTAATTTTTTGGGTAATTTGGGCGATGACAAAACGGCAGAGGGATCATCGGTGCGATAATTTTCTTGATACAAATATTGAAAAAAACGTTTAGTTGCACTTAATAAACGTGCCGAGCTACTGGCTTTATAACCATCTTGCACGCGCCGCATTAAAAAATTTTGTAAATTAATGGTCTGCGCGCTTAGCATTGTGACATTTTGTTGCTGTAATGAGTGGCTAAGTGCAAACAAATCGAGTTTGTAAGATTCTATCGTGTTTTCTGCTAGATTACGCTCTAGCCATAATGAATCTAAAAACTGTTCAATTAACACTTTACTTTGTGTCGCAATACTTTTATTTGACATTCATGGTCATCTCTATATTCAATTTATTTACGTCATTATATACCAACTCGCTGACCGTTGCAGTTTAGACCAAGTAATGGCATGTAAATGAAAGGACCTTGTTATATTTATTGGGTAATGGTTTTTAGGTCGATTTATGCAAACTTAATTATAGCAAGTCAATTAACACATGATTCTCTTTTGTATTTTTAATAATATCTGATATATATTTGCATTAATATTTTATTTTGTGATGATGTGTATGTTAAAACGCGCTGTACCTCTTTTTATTGGGCTATATGCTTTTTTTGTTATTGGTATAGAAACTTATCTTTATTGGCATGCTCAACTTCAACCTTGGCAACCAGCGACGCCAGTTGGTCGAATCATTTTTTATTATAGTTTTTTTACTGTGTTATCGAATTTGATGTTGGCGGTGAGTTGTTTGTGGCTATTTTTTAATCCTAGTTGCCATCGTTTTAGCTTTAAAATTATTCGGTTAAATGGGCTAGTAGGCGTGATAATCACTTCTATCGTTTATAACTTAATGTTACGCGCTATTCATAAACCGCCAAATGATTTATTAAAATTCACCAATGAAAGTTTACATGTTGTTATACCATTACTCGGTGTTTTGAGTTGGTTAATTTGGGGACCATTTCGACGCATTAATTTTCGAGTGATAATGGGTTCATTAGTCTGTATGTTAGCTTATGGCATATATATTTTTGTCAGAGGATACTATACTAATTTATATCCTTATCCTTTTATTAATGTTGTGAAAATAGGCTATCCGAAAGCGTTGTTTGCTGTCGGTATGGTTTTTTTATTGTTTTTAGGTTCAGCCTTATTTTTATGGGTAGTTGATTGTTTGAGGAGAAAAACATGAAGCTGTATATTTATGAACATTGTCCTTTTTGCGCCAGAGCAAGAATGATTTTTGGTTTAAAACACATACCAGTTAAATTAGAAGTATTTTTGAGTGATGATAACAAATCACCTGAAAGTATGATTGGTGAAAAAATGGTGCCAATTTTACAAAAAGATGATGGTAGTTATATGCCTGAAAGTTTAGATATTGTTGATTATGTTGATAATAATTATGGCGATAGCCCTATATTGATTGGCCCTAAATCAGCGAAAATTGCCGAGATAATAAAAAACATACAGCAGTATGATTATAAATTAGAGTGTCCGCGTTATATTAAACTGGGTTTAGCTGAGTTTGCTACACAATGTGCCATTGAGAGTTTTGTCGCAAGTAAAGCTAAAAAGATGGGATCATTTGATGAATGTTTAGCGCAAACAAGTTCACTGGTTTTAGCTGTTTCTCAGTTGCTTGAACAACTAGATCCTTTGATTGTTTCACCACAAGCGTGTAATGGTCAATTGTCTTTAGATGATATTTGTCTATTTCCAGTATTACGTAATTTAACCTGTGTAAAAGATCTATCTTTTCCACCAAAAACGTTGGCTTATGTAACGGCAATGGCTAAATTGAGTCAGGTTGATCTATTTTTTGATCGCGCAATTTAATCAATCACTAAGTGAGTACGATAGCATGAGGCATTTTGACTGAGTTTGGTAACAGGGAAGATATTTAACGAGAGGTTGAAGAATATCACTATCAACTTTGTTCTTTCATTAATTCACTCATCACGTTTAGGTGATGAGTGTTAATTTATTGATTTACATTAGTCACCTAATTTCAGATCAATTACTTCAATACTGTCTTTACCACCATAGATATCATACCAAGGTGTAGCGTATTGTTTTAAAATTTTGTTAAGGTGCTCAACATTTTCACGACCAGTTTGATCTAACCAGCGTTTTAAACCCTCTTTACCGTCTTTAGCATAAGCCGCAACGCCTTCAAACCATGTTGCACGACCACCTAAAATACCACTATATTTAGCACCATTCTCACCAGCAAAAATTAATTCTTGATGGAACGTTTTTGTTGGTACGCCCGCACTTAAATAGATAAATGGACGAGTTGCCGCATCACTAGCTTGTTTAAAATAATCGGCAGCTTGTTTTTGAGTATAGACAACTACGTTGTTATCATTAAATCCTTCTACATTTTTAAACAACACGGGTACTTCAACTTTAAGTACATCAATGTAATACTGGTTTTTAGTGAATTCTTTAATGGTGTTAATCACTTTTTGTGGTTTTATTTTGGCAAACTCAGGGCTTTTATCATCGGTCACGACATTATCATAGACAATTGGTT
The DNA here is from genome assembly GCF_026536125.1 of Gilliamella sp. B3783. Lineage (NCBI taxonomy): Bacteria > Pseudomonadati > Pseudomonadota > Gammaproteobacteria > Orbales > Orbaceae > Gilliamella > Gilliamella sp. B3783. The sequence continues at coordinate 24,068 of NZ_JAFNOU010000011.1, read as the reverse complement.
CGACAAATAATGGAATATCGGCAGCTCTGGCTTCTGTACCAACACGTTCTAGAAACGCATGTTTTTTCTCTAAAATATCTTTAGGATCATCGGGATTATAATAAACTAATACTTTTGCTGCATCAGCCCCTTTTTTCAATAATCGTTGTAGAGAGTCTTCAGGTAAAACATCAGGTAAACGGCCAGGCGTGTTTGCATCATAACCGGTTTTCTCATAAGAAATGATTAATCCCGCATCCTTATTTTTTTTAGCCATACCTTTAAAGCCATATTCTTCATCTAACAAAATTGCACTCACATATTTTGTTAATTCTTGTGAAACAAGTTCTTTAAATTCATAGACCATTTCAACATTATAACGATCTTTACCAACAGCCGCTTCCATCATTTTTACCATTGAACCACGTTGGTCGATTGCTAGTGCCGCAATAACGCCATCTTGGTTTGATAACTGTTGCATGCGAGTGAATTTTCCACGAGAAATACGTTTTATACCCATTTTATAACTCTCCATTTAAAAAGATTTTATGATTGTAGTTTCTTTTCGCGACGATTTATTAATCATTTAGTGCTAGTTTAGATTATATACATAATTTAATAAATTGCAGTTTATTATCATCATTTTATCAGGACAATAAAAGAGCAATATGCACAAGTTAGTTTTAAGCGTTATACAATGTAAATTGGCGTATTATTTGATATTTTTCTTCCAAAAAAATTGTGTTGAGGTATATTAGTACACAATAATAGACTATGTGTAAAATATACTTTACAAGGATAATCATGTCATACGCACAAAACGCGACGCCAACTCGAACCTTAAACAATCAAGACTATAAAACTTTGGCTTTATCAGCACTAGGTGGTGCATTAGAGTTTTATGATTTTATTATATTTGTCTTTTTTTCCATTATTATTAGCCATCTTTTTTTTCCGGATGATATGCCAGCATGGTTAAGTCAAGTGCAAACATTTGGGATTTTTGCGGCAGGCTATTTAATTCGTCCATTTGGTGGCATTGTTATGGCACATTTTGGCGATTTATTTGGTCGCAAACGGATGTTTACGTTAAGCATTCTTTTAATGGCATTACCTACACTATTCATTGGTTGTTTACCGACTTATACTAATATTGGCATTTTAGCGCCTATTTTGTTATTAATTATGCGATTGTGCCAAGGTCTTGCTGTGGGCGGGGAGGTGCCTGGTGCTTGGACGTTTGTTGCCGAGCATGTTCCCAATAATAAAATTGGCTTAGCTTGTGGAATATTGACTAGTGGTTTAAGTTTGGGCATTTTACTTGGTTCACTGGTTTCAACTGTAATGAATAAAAGCATTTCACCCGAACAAATGAGTAATTGGGGTTGGCGGATTCCATTTATTATTGGCGGGATATTCGGTTTAATCGCCATGTATTTACGTCGTTGGTTGAAAGAAACGCCAATTTTTCTAGAAATACAAAAACGAAAGCAACAAGAATTAGCAAAAAAAATTCCAGTTATAACAGTATTAACTCAGTATTTACCTCAAACTATTTTATCTATGCTACTTACTTGGGTATTATCGGCAGGTATTATGGTTATTATGTTAATGACCCCAATTTTATTGCAAAAGCAGTTTGGATTTTCCGCTATTGATGCATTGCAAGGTAATATACTCGCTATTATTGGACTAATCATGAGTTGCACTTTTTATGGCATGATGATGGACAGATTTGCTATGGGTAAAGTGTTATTTATTGGCTGTCTTATTGCTGTCACTATAATTTCAATTTTCTATTTTTCATTAGATAACCCGCATCTTTTATTAATCACTTATCCTTTAGCTGGTTTTGGTGTTGGTATTGTTGGCTCGTTTGCTTATTTTATGGTTAAAGTGTTTCCTGCTGAAATTCGTTATAGTGGTGTTTCATTTTCGTTTAATATGGCCTATGCAATTGCCGGAGGATTAACACCTTTATTTATATCGTTCTTTAGCGATTTTGTTAGCAAAATGGCGCCTGCGATTTATGTGGTAGGGCTGTTTGGCTTAGGTGCGTTAATTGGCTTGTATTTATCCATGAAAAATAATAGCCAAAAATATATCGCTAAAGATATTGCTTAATATTCACTTTTCTCAATTTAAAATTAGAGGAACAATAAACACAGTTTTGTTCCTCTTTTTTATCAACTTATCCATTTATCCATCTACTCACGTTAACGGCTTTATTTTATCATTTTTTAATCTAATTTGGCTTGATGGCATTTTTTTATAAAGATTATTTAATAATCCTATTCTTTTGCAAATTTGTGAAATTAATCAAATTTTTAGAAAAAATTTAGTTTAAAATGAAAATCATTACATTTTAAACTTAAAACTTTTCAAGGAGAATATAATGAAAGCTGCTGTTATTAGACAAGAGTGTGATGGGCAAGTTGACATCAAAGATATTTCTCTTCGCCCTTTAGAAGCAGGTGAAGCTTTAGTCGATGTTGAATATTGTGGACTTTGTCATACCGATATTCATGTTGCATCGGGTGATTTTGGTAAAAAACCGGGGCGGGTTATTGGGCATGAGGGTGTGGGGATTGTGACTAAAATTGCACCTGATGTAAAAAGTTTAAAGATAGGCGATCGCGTCAGTATTGCATGGTTTCATGCCGGTTGTGGTACATGTGAATACTGTATTTCGGGTAATGAAACATTTTGTCGCCATGCGCTTAACTCGGGTTATAGTGTCGATGGTGGAATGGCAGAACAATGCATTGTTAAAGCTGATTATGCCGTTAAAGTCCCCGATGGGCTTGATCCTGCTCAAGCCACCAGTGTCACCTGTGCCGGCGTTACCACTTATAAAGGTATTAAAGTTGCAGACACAAAGCCCGGTCAATGGTTAGCCGTGTTTGGCATTGGTGGGTTAGGCACACTTGCTATTGAGTATGGAAAAAAGGTTTTTAATAACAAAGTTGTCGCAATTAGCAATAGTGACAGTCAGTTAGCGTTATGTAAAACATTAGGAGCTGATTTAGTGGTTAATCCGAAAAAGGTTGACGATGTGGGCGCTTATATTAAAGAACATACTGATGGCGGGGTTCATGGTGCGGTGGTGACTTCAGTAACTAAAACAGGCTTTAATCAAGCAATTAATTCTGTGCGTCCATTAGGACGAGTTGTTGCGTTAGGTTTACCTTCCGAAACTATGGACTTAAGCATTCCCAAAACAGTATTAGATGGTATACAAGTATTAGGTTCGCTTGTTGGTACGCGCGAAGATCTGGCGGAAGCATTTCGTTTTAGTGCTGAAGGTAAAGTGGTGCCTATTGTTGAGAAAAGGCCGCTCGAAGATATCAATGAAATGATCGAAGAAATGAAAGCAGGTAAAATTCGCGGTCGTATGGTGGTTGATATGAAAATGAAAAAGAAAAACTAATATTCATTTTACCAATTAATAAAAAAGTTAGTGTTTAGCTAACTTTTTTATAACCTTGATTTTTATGCCTTTCCAATTTTTTAAAATTAATCTTTCTTGTGTTTTATAAATAAATCCCTAATATAAGCCCATTTTGTAGATGTATTTTTATATTCAAGGGAACAGTTATGTCAGAACATAATCTAGAAAGTAAATTAAGAAAAGATCTTGGTTTAGTTTCTGCATTGTCGTTAGTTGTAGGAATGGTATTAGGGGCGGGCGCTTTTATGAAACCACCAGCCGTATTAGCCGTAGCTGGTGATTATAATTATGCGCTGCTAGCTTGGATAATTGGTGGTATTTTTTCTATTTGTGGGGGATTAACGCTGTGTGAATTGGGGGTTATGTTTCCAAAAACAGGTGGCATGCTCGTTTATTTAGAAAAAATCTATGGCCCTAAAATTGCTCATCTTTATGGCTGGATGATAACTGTGTTATTTGCGCCTTCTTTAGTTGGTGCGTTAGTTGGTTATTTTAGTTCAGTTTTTTGTTTGTTATTTAATATAGATGATAGTTATCGTATGGCGGTGAGCGCTGGCGTATTAGGCTTTATTGCATTTATTAATGCAATTGGTGTTAAACAGGCTGGGTATTTACAAACGCTAGCTACAGTTTGTAAATTAATCCCAATATTACTCTTAGCTGTATTTGGATTATGGAAGGGCAATGGTCAAGTTGCCTTATTTGGGGCTAGTGGACAGGGTATTGAAACTTTTGCACCTTTCGCTGTAGCGATTTTGGCGACCTTGTTTGCTTATGATGGATGGGCACAAGTTGCTTCGGTTGCTGGTGAAATTCATAATCCGGCAAAAGTTTTACCTAAAGCAATTATTTTAGGCATCATATTTTTAGTTATTGTTTATGCTTGTATAAATATAGCACTGTTTAAAATTTTTCCAGTTCAAGAAATGGTCACCCTTGGCCATGATGCTTCGGCTGTTGCCTCACAACGAATGTTTGGTCATTTAGGTGGGAATTTAGTGGCAGTAGGCATAATGGTATCAATTTTGGGTGGGATTAATGGGTATATTATGACATTATCTCGTACTATTTTTAGTATGGCTGAACGAGGTACGATTATTGGCGCTCGTTATCTTAGTACACTTGATGAAGCGAGTCGTTCACCAGTTAATGCGATCTCGGTATTAGTGGTGTTTGCCTTTTTATATTCAATCTTGCTTGATGCAGATCGCCTATCCGAGATATCCATGTTTTCAATATGGGTTTTTTATTTGCTGACGTTTATTGGCGTTATTATAGCGCGAAAAAAATATGCAGATATACCGCGTTCTTATAAAGTGATTGCTTATCCGATAGTTCCGATTATGGCGATCATTGGTGCAATTTATGTTATTTATGGCATGTTGGTTTATCAAACGTTTAATGGCATAGCATCAATAGTACTTACTCTACTTGGGTTACCATTATACTATTATTATCATAGCAAGAATAAAAATAGAGAGCTCTCCCTTGGCGAGATGAAAAAATATCGAACAAAAACACAATACCTCATCGCTATAGCAACTGTATTTGTGGTACTGCTGTTAGCAATTTGTGGTTATATCATCAATAAATAATTATTGCATGAGTGCATATTAAACGAACAGGCTATTACTTGATCAACACCGGCAATTGCCGGTTATTTTATTAAAAATGACAATCGTTGAGTTTTCAGTTTTACTGACAGATGTTCATTGTTGTTTTACATATAAGTTGAAATCAGTCCATAAATATTTTGGTCATGATAAATCCCATTTAAGTATTCGGCTTGTTTTAATCTTCCTTCATAACTAAAACCACAACGCTTTGCTACAGCGTTGCTTTTTATATTACTAACAGCACATTTAATAACAAACCGTTTAATAATTTTTTGTGATGCATAGTAGTTGGTAAGCGCTTGGACTGCTTGAGTCATAACACCTTTTCCTTCAGCTCGACTATCAAGCCAATATCCAATATAAGCTGTTTTATTGTTAGCATCGATTTGATTGAAAGACAATATACCGACAGCCCTATCATTTTGTATAATGACATAGGTTTTACTCTGATTTTGTTGATGTTTTAACCAGCACTCTTGTAAAAATTGAGCTGTATCTAACTCGTTTATCACAAATTTAGGCCATGCCATGAATTGGCTAAAATAGTTTCGATTAAAATCAATGACATTATATAGATCTTTAGCATAACTGTTATTAGCAGTTTTTAGTAATATATTGGGATTGACTAAAATACTCTCAGCTTGGCTAGTAGTCATTATTTGTTCCTTATTTCTTATAAATATATTGTCTGTGTCATTATTCTAACCGTCAAACACTCAAGGCAAATATAGCTTATCGATAGTAAAAAAAGCTTATCATGGTGCTTTGTGCATAGCCGAATGTAAGGTAATAATGATTAACTATAAGCGATAAATTATTAGTAAGTCTATAATGCACCCATAAAAAAATACCAGACTATGGTTTAGTCTGGTATAGCTTTTGAATAAAATAAAGCATATTGGTTATGCTTTATCGTTTTTGCTATTTTTAGGTTTTATCGTATAGTTGAAAATAACGAGTAAAGCGAAGATAGCTACAATAATTGCCATTATCACATCTTTATTAAACCATTTTGCCATATTACCGAGGATGATACCGACACCACAAAAATCAACATCAGAAAACGTAGTATTTGAAAAACCAAGTGAACCTAAAACTGGTAATAACATCACAGGTAAGAATGTTACCAATAATCCATTGGCAAATGCACCAAGCATGGCACCACGTCGGCCGCCCATTGCATTACCAAATACTCCAGAGGTTGCCCCACAGAAGAAATGCGGTACAACGCCCGGTAAAATTAATACTAAGTTTAATTGTCCAAGTACAAATAGTCCGACTAATCCACCTAAAAAACTACATAGAAAGCCAATTAATACTGCATTTGGTGCATAAGGAAATACGACAGGGCAGTCTAAAGCGGGTTTAGCATTCGGCACTAATTTTTCAGAAAAACCAGTAAATGCAGGGACAATCTCAGCTAGAATTAAGCGTACACCTTGTAGGATGATAAATACACCTGCGGCAAAAGTAATGGCTTCTATAATGGCATAAACGAGATAGTTATCACCTTTACTTAAAGTCGTTTCAACATAGCTAGAACCAGCAAAGATAGCAAGAATTAAATAGATAATCATCATGGTTAATGAGATTGAAATCGAACTGTCACGTAAAAAACTTAGATTTTTAGGTAGATTCATCTCTTCGGTTGAACGAGATCCTTTACCAACTGCCATTCCAAGCCAACCCGCTAAAACGTAACCTAATGTACCAAAGTGACCAAAAGCGACATCATCATTACCGGTTATTTTACGCATTTGCGGTTGTGCGAGTGCAGGGAAAAAGGCCATAATTAAGCCAAGTACTAATGATCCGGTGAAGACTAATTGCCATCCCTCAAACCCCGCTACCGTTAATATAATACTTATCATGCAAGCCATATAAAAAGTATGGTGACCGGTCAAGAAGATGAATTTTAAACGAGTAAAACGCGCAACGATAATATTGGCAACCATACCAAAGGCCATAATTAACGCTGTTGCTGCACCATACTCGTTAAGTGCCATTGAAACAATAGCTTCATTATTTGGAATAATACCCTGTAATTTAAACGCTTGTTCAAACATCATGCCTAATGGGGTAATAGCACTAATGAGTACGGTTGCCCCACCACTTAATACTAAAAAACCTAAAATGGTCTTAATGGTACCTTTGACGGTGTCAGCAAAGGATTTGCGCTGAGCAATAAGCCCAACCATGGCAATAAGTCCAACTAATATTGAAGGTACTTTTAAAATATCAACAATAAACTTTACTATTTCTTGTATCATAGCAAGTCCTCATAATATCATTAATGTTTAGCGAAATGTTCAACGAGTTTTGCTTCTAAATCGTTGATATCGATAATATTATTTAAAATAACTAATTTGTCCGCTGGAATGCCAGAGCTTGCCGCTAAATCCTTGGTCATGACAAATAAATCTGCTTGATCTGGGGTTGCTGAAGCAAGATCCGCATGGGTAACTTCAGCATCAACATTTAATTTTTTCAGAACTTTTTTGATATTCATTTCAACCATAAAACTACTACCAAGACCTGAACCGCAAACTGCCATAATTTTCATTTTGTTTATCCTTTTATTTTTTATTAAAGTTAATAGTGTTTAACTACAGCCAAAATTTCATCGCGTTGTTGTGCTTGAAAAATTCTCTGCATATCTTTTGATTCGCCAAATAGCGCGGCTAATTGGGTTAACATTTCAATATGACTGGTACTATCACTCGCGGCTAATAAAGTAATTAAATAGACGGGATCATTTTCTTGCGAATTAAAATTAACGCCTTGTTTAACTAATAGCATAGATAGACCTAATTGATTCACCCCTTGCTCTGGTCTAGCATGTGGCATGGCAATACCTGGAGCTAAAACATAGTAAGGTCCAATGGATTGGTGTAGTTGAAAAATAGCTTGGATATAACTAGGTGAAATGGCATTACTTTCTAATAATGGCTTAGCACAAAGTTGTATTGCTTCTTTCCAATCATCAACGGAATCGACAATATTAACTGTCTGGTTAGTTAACCATTTATCTAACATTTTTCCTCCATTAAAATCGATACCTTAAGTATTTTTTTACAAACTAACATATTGGGAAATAATAAAAATTAAAAAATAATAGAAATGTGATAGCGCTATCAAAGTTAATTAAAATTTTATTGATTTTGTGATTTAGATAACATTTTCAACTAAACACTCATAAAATTATCATTCAGACAGATTACTATGTATAGTATTGGGGCTTATGTCCTCTTTTTTGTTAACAAGTATGTTATGAGTCGTGTGTTAAATAACAGCTTTGATAATATTCAATTGGGATAAGAAATGCAGGATATAAAAAAACGTAGGAGTACAGGACAAATAACCTTATTTGATGTAGCTAAACATGCAGGTGTTGGCGCTATGACTGTATCGCGAGCGCTGCGAACACCTGAAAGGGTGTCTGATAAGCTACGCCAAAAAATTCAATTATCTGTTCAGACGCTTGGTTATAAACCCAATGTGGCAGCTAGCTTGCTAGCATCAGCGTCCGATAATCAAGTTATTGCAGTTGTTACTGACCAAATCTATGATAACTCTACACACATTTTACTTAATACCTTACAAATTCAATTAGCCAAACAGGGTTATACCACATTAATCATTGAAGCTTGCCATTACTACCATCGTGAATCACAATTATTAGAAACCTTATATAATCACAATCTTAAAGCGATTGTACTATTTTATATCAACAATGATGCGTTAATTAATCAAGTGATTGATAATAAAGCCGTACCAATTGTTAACATAGGACAACAAATTGATGAATTAGACAATGCCCATATTGGCCTAGATGATAGCCTTGCGATGTATGTATTGACCGAGCACGTTATAAAAAAAGGTTATCGCCATATTGGTTTACTTTGTGCGAATCAACAGTATCAACTATTTCAACAACGTTTACATGGTTGGCATAAAGCCATGCTAGCTTATCATTTACCCACTCATCGCATCATCAATGCGGCTAAACCGGCTAACTTTACTACTGGTAGTGAATTATTACCCGATATGCTACTTAATTGGCCAGAACTTGATGCACTAATTTGTACAACCGATGAATTAGCTTGTGGCGTATTGTATGAGTGCCAACGTCGACACATTCGCGTGCCTTATCAATTAGCAGTAAGTGGATTTGGTAATAATGAATTTAGTCAAGTCAGCTTTCCAACTTTAACAACAGTGGCTTTACCATCAAAGCAAATTGGTCAATACACCGCTGCTATGTTGTTAAATCGATTAAATAAACAGCTAGAGTGTGCAAAACCTGATTTATCAACATTAGTACCGGTGATTCAATCAAGAGCAAGTTTATAAAGTGAAGATCATAAAAAAATTGATCAGTGAGAGAGGATGACTCGCATTTTATGCTCGCCCGTTGGGCCGTTGCTAAAGCAACGTTGTCTCGCTGCGCTCGGCTCGAACCTCCGTCGGTTCTTATCTTTTAAGCTAAAGCGAATAATAAAAAAGCCCACTCAATGAGCAGGCTTTTTTATTTAAAATTGGTCGGCGAGAGAGGATTCGAACCTCCGACCCACTGGTCCCAAACCAGTTGCGCTACCAAGCTGCGCTACTCGCCGTTAGGATGCGCATAATACTTTGCTAACCATAAACTGTCAATAGTTACATTAAAAAATTATGCGCTTTGCTTAATTATATAGAGAAAGGTGCTGGTGTTTTGCCAATACGTTGATAAAATTCGGTAACAAATTCTTCATAACGTTTGTTAGCAACTGCTTCTCGAATCTCTGCCATTAAGCGTTGATAATAGCGTAAATTGTGAATAGTATTTAAACGAGCGCCTAGAATCTCACCACATTTATCTAAATGATGAAGATAAGATTTGGTGTAATTTTTACAGGTGTAACAATCACAATGTGGATCAAGTGGTGTTGTGTCATCTTTATATTTAGCATTACGGATTTTTATCACACCATCAGTCACAAATAGATGACCATTACGGGCATTACGTGTTGGCATGACGCAATCGAACATATCAATACCACGGCGAACGCCTTCAACTAAATCTTCTGGTTTACCCACACCCATTAAATAGCGAGGTTTATCAGCAGGTAATTGTGGACAAGTCCCTTCTAAAATTCGATGCATGTCGGCTTTTGGCTCGCCAACAGCTAATCCGCCAACAGCATACCCATCAAAACCAATTTCGGTTAATCCTTTAATTGAAATGTCTCGTAATTCTTGATGGATGCCACCTTGGACAATACCAAACAAGGCATTTTTATTACCGAGTTCATCAAAGCGTTGACGACTCCGTTTTGCCCAGCGTAAAGACATTTCCATCGATTTTTTGACATAGTCCCACTCTGCTGGAAAAGGGGCACATTCATCAAAGATCATGACAATATCTGAACCAAGATCATATTGGATTTCCATCGAAATTTCTGGCGAAAGAAAAATAGAATCGCCATTAATTGGATTGCGAAAATAGACACCTTCTTCTTTAATTTTACGGATATCACCAAGGCTAAATACTTGAAATCCGCCTGAGTCGGTTAGAATCGGACCTGGCCACTGCATAAAATCATGTAAATCACCATGTTTACGCATAATTGCTTGTCCCGGTCTTAACCATAAATGGAAAGTATTTCCCAATAGGATTTGTGCGCCGGTTGCAGCGACTTCTTCGGGAGTCATACCTTTGACGGTACCATAAGTACCCACCGGCATAAATGCTGGTGTTTCAACTGTATATTCAACGCCACGGCGATCGAACTTCATTCGTCCACGACGCGCTAAGCCGTCGGTATTATCTAATTCAAATTTCATTTTTTTGTTAACCTCTTGCGACCAAATAAACAGTTTGGCGCGAATTATTGATATAATACGTCATTGTATTATGATTTTTCGGCGCCTAGTTTAGCGTGGCTGACCGTATTAGACAATATTTAGAAGGTTTTTGACGTTTGTGAAAAGTTTTTTGTCGTTATTCTGGCTCGTTTATGTATTGCTATTTTGTTTGGTAGGTTGTCAAAGTCACAATAAAAGTACCTTAAAATTAATTTCTGCTGATGTAGCGAGTCGGTTATCGCCTTCTGATATTATGGCAATGAGCCAGCTTGCTTGTATGGAAATGGATGAAAAAGCAGTAATTCCTGCTAGTTATCATAAAATGAGCCAACGATTAAATAGAGTCGCCTCAACATTACCACAAACGATTAATCATATTAAATTAAATTATAAAGTCTATCTTGATACTGAGCCAAATGCATGGTCCACAGCCAATGGTTGTATTCGCATAAATAGTGGTTTAATAAAACTATTAAATGATGCTGAATTACAAGCAGTTATTGCTCATGAACAGGCTCATATTGCTTTACAACATTTTGTTAGTTCGTTTCAACAAGCTTCTTACATCGAACTTGCTGACAAAGTGAATGAAATTGTTATCTTCCAAAAAGAAGCTGTTGCTCAGCAACATGAAATAGACGCAGATAATTATGCTTTTGACTTATTAGTTAACCAAAACATTGATCCTATTGGTTTAGTTGGTATGTTATCTAAAATGCCTATTCATGCTGTAAAAGATCCAGCTTCACATCCTTCAACTTTAAAGCGTATCAATAATATTTTAGATAAGATGAGTGGCAAGTAACTTTGACAACTTGTTTAGTTAAAAAAGACCTGCCTAATTTTGATATTCAATCGGCAATAGGTAAAAGATTGAAATAATTCTAACTGTTATTGTTGATTTTGTTTAGTAATGAACATAGCATCGCCATAACTAAAAAAACGATATTGTTGTTTGACGGCTTCTTGATAAGCATTCATTGTATTTTGATAACCAGCAAACGCAGAAACCAGCATAATTAATGTTGATTCAGGTAAGTGAAAATTAGTAATTAAGCTATCGATAACATTAAAGTGATAACCAGGATAGATAAATATTTGAGTGTCATTAAAAAATGGTGCAATTTTACCGGTTTTTTGTGCCGCGCTTTCCAGTGCTCTAACCGAGGTTGTTCCAACTGCTATGACTTTATTGCCTCTTGCTTTGCATGCTAAAACAGCGTCAACTACTGATTGCGGGACTTGTGCATACTCAGCGTGCATCACATGTGATTCTATATTTTCTACTCTGACGGGTTGGAATGTGCCGGCACCAACATGTAAGGTTACAAAAGCCATCTCAATACCTTTTTGTTTTAATTTTTCTAATAAAGGTTGATCAAAATGCAATCCGGCAGTCGGGGCGGCAACCGCTCCCGGTATTTTACTGTAAACAGTTTGATAAACTTCACGATCATGGCTGTCATCGGGCCTATCTATATAAGGCGGTAATGGGATATGGCCAATTTTATTTAAGATTGCCAGCACATCATCAGGAAATTGTAGTTCAAATAAACTATCGTGCCGAGCGAGCATAATTACATTAACCGATGCATCTTCGCCTAATATTAATTCAGCGCCTTCTTTAGGTGATTTTGATGCTTTTATGTGGGCTAGCGCGCGATGATTATCTAACAATCGTTCAATTAAGATCTCAATTTTACCACCAGAGGCTTTTTTACCATAAACCCGAGCAGGAATTACTCGAGTATTATTAAAAACCAGTAAATCGCCAGGATTGATTTTATCGATAATATCGGAAAAGACGCCATGTTCTATCTGACCTGTTGCACCATCAAGTGATAACAGACGGCATGCACTTCTTGTTTCTGACGGGTGCTTGGCTATAAGTTCTTTGGGAAGAGTGAAGTCAAAATCAGATAATTGCATATTTATATACCTCAAAAAAATGACCCAATAGTCTAAGCTTCCTGATATAGGTAAGCAAGTAATTCTTTTTTCTAGTATAAAACAAGCAATTATTTATTGATTATTACGCAAGTTAGTTTAAAATTTTTGGAATCTAACTAAAAATTAGATAAAAGTTGATTATTAATAATATAAGGAAAGGAAAAAGAGTATGAAGAAACATCAAAAAACATTATTAGTTACGCTACCTTTGGTTGCAGCAATGTCTTTAGTCGGTTGTAACATCAACCCAAATGATGCAGTTAATTTGGGGATGAAAGGTCTTAAAGCGGTAACTTTAAGTGATAATGATGTTAAGCAATTAAGTCAAGAAGCTTGTGCTCAAATGGATGCTCAATCAAAAATTGCACCGGCTAATAGTACTTATACTAAACGACTCAATAAAATTGCTAAAGCGCTTGGTAATAATGTTGAGGGTACACCAGTTAATTATAAAGTTTATTTAACTAAAGATGTTAATGCGTGGGCAATGGCAAATGGTTGTGTGCGTGTATATAGCGGTCTGATGGACTTGATGAACGATAATGAAGTTGAAGGTGTACTCGGTCATGAATTAGGTCACGTTGCTTTAGGTCATAGCAAAAAAGCAATGCAAGTGGCTTATACTACTGAAATTGCTCGTGATGCTGCGGCGGCATCAGGAAACAGTGTAGTTTCATCAATTTCTCAATCACAATTAGGTGATTTAGCTGCAAAAGTTATCAATTCACAATTTTCACAAAAACAAGAAACCGCTGCAGATGACTACTCGTTCGATTTCTTAGTGAAAAGAAAGATTAATCCAGCAGGACTTGCTACTGCATTTGATAAATTAGCTGCTCAAGGTGATAGTTCTTCAATTTTAAGTACACACCCATCGTCAAAAGATCGTGCAGAAAATATTCGTGCAAAACTTGCTGGAATCAAAAAATAAATTTGATTCATTTTTCGATTAAAGCGCTTTTGATAGCGCTTTTTTTATAATACATTGAGTTAAAAACTCAACTTTAGCGTCTTTTTTAACAAAATCTGCTGATAGTGATTATCCTATATCATCATGCTATTTTAGATGTTCTTTTAGCAACTAATTCAAACAATTAGAATGTTAGTCTTCGCGGCAAGCTGATTTATTGGCGTTAGCATAAATTGGCAGTGAATATTGGCATCATTTCTTAAATAATCTTGTTGAGCAAGTATCAGTACAACTGGTGTAACGGGATTTGAGACGATAAGTTTAATTGGTTTAATAACCGTAATAGATAAATTTAGTTAGTGATAATTTGTGTCGATTAAAATTTATTAATAAACGATTTTAAGTTAATTAAATATGATTGTAGTGTTTTTGTTTAACCCCTCTAATTCTCAAGCAGCAAAAAGAGGGGGGAGAATCCTAAAGTAGATAATTTTGTTTATTGTTTATAACTAGATAAGAATTTAGCAAATCGTCCAATAGCATCTTCAAGCTGACCAGTATGAGGTAAAGCCACAATTCTAACATGATCGGGTTTATGCCAGTTAAATCCAGTTCCTTGTACTAACAATACTTTTTCTTGCAATAAAAAGTCTAACACTAATTTTTGATCATTATGGATATTGAATTTTTGTTGATCAAGTTTTGGAAATAAGTATAAAGCGCCTTGTGGTTTAGTACACGAAACACCGGGTATATCATTAAGTAAACGCCATGCCAACATGCACTGGTCATAAAGCCGACCACCCGGAACAATAAATTCATTAATACTTTGGTAGCCGCCAAGCGCACCTTGAATAGCGTGTTGTAATGGTACATTAGCACATAGTCGCATTGAAGCGAGCATATTTAAGCCTTCAATATAGCCTTTTACATGTTGTTTAGGGCCACAAAGTGCCATCCAACCTTGTCTAAAGCCTGCAACACGGTAAGTTTTTGATAAGCCGCTCATGGTGACAACAAATAAATCAGGGGCTAATGCAGCAATAGAATAATGGACTGCATCATCATATAAAATTTTGTCATAAATTTCGTCAGCAAAAATAATCAAATTATTTTGACGGGCAATTTCGGCAATTTCTAGTAATACTTCTTTGCTATAAACCGCACCTGTTGGATTATTTGGATTGATGATAACAATCCCTTTTGTTTTTGGCGTGATTTTTCGTTTGATATCTTCTAAATCGGGTGACCAATTGGCCTCTTCATCGCATAAATAGTGAATGGCATTTCCGCCAGATAGACTAATTGCAGCTGTCCATAATGGGTAATCTGGCATAGGTACTAGCACTTCATCGCCACTATTTAGTAAGGCTTGCATCGATTGTACGATTAATTCTGATACACCATTACCAATATAGATATCCTCAACATCAATATTTGAAACCCCTCTTGCTTGATAATGTTGCATAACTGCTTTACGGGCTGAGTAAAGACCTTTGGAATCACAATATCCTTGCGAAGTTGGTAGATTACGAATTACATCAACAAGGAGTTCATCAGGCGCATTAAAACCAAATGGGGCGGGATTTCCAATATTGAGTTTAAGAATCGTTTGCCCTTCTTCTTCTAGGCGTTTGGCATGATCGAGAATAGGTCCTCTAATATCATAACAAACATGATCCAATTTATTTGATTTTTGAAAATTTACCATAATGCAGCCCTTTCAATTTGTTGTAATCGTCTTTATTATTTCTAAAAAAAACAATCTACTCCTATTTCGATAATTTTTGAAGATGTTATTATAATCAACGCTATAAATATTTTTTAACTGTGTAAAAATTGTGCTGGAGAGTGTTATGAAAACCATTTTAACGGTTATAGGTAAAGATCAAACAGGGATTATTGCAGGTATTAGTCAAAAGCTTTATGAATTGGATATTAATATTTTAGATGTAAGCCAAACTATTATGGATGAATACTTTACCATGATTATGTTGTTAGATTTATCTAAAATCAAAGTGAGCTTTGATGAGGTAAAAACGGCATTAATTCAATCGGGTGAAAAACTGAAAGTTAAAGTCAATATTCAACGTGAAGAAATCTTTGATGCTATGCATCGCCTATAATCTAAATTTGATACTCATTACTGAAGGATAATACTAATGGAAACAAAACAGATCCTCGAAACCATTAAAATGATAGAGGAAGAGAAGCTTGACATCCGCACAATAACCATGGGTATTTCCCTACTAGATTGCATTGATAGTGATGGTGAAAAAGCGCGTCAAAAGATCTTTGAAAAAATTACTCGTCTTGCCAAAAATTTAGTTAAAGTTGGCGATGAGATCACTTCAGAATTTGGTATTCCTATTATCAATAAACGCATCTCTGTTACACCTATATCGTTAATTGCAGGTGCAAGTGACGATAAAGATTATGTTGAGTTTGCAAAAACGCTTGATGCGGCAGCTAAAGCTGTTGGGGTTAACTTTATTGGTGGATTTTCGGCTTTAGTGCAAAAAGGTTACCATAAAGGCGATGAAATTTTAATTAACTCCATTCCGCAAGCATTAGCTCAAACAGAACGTGTATGTTCATCGGTTAATGTGGGCTCAACTCAAACTGGTATCAATATGGATGCAGTTAAGCAGATGGGGCAAATTATCAAACAAGCAGCTAGTTTAACTGCAAATAATAGCAGTATGGCTTGTGCAAAATTAGTGGTTTTTGCTAATGCGGTTGAAGATAACCCATTTATGGCAGGGGCTTTTCATGGCGTTGGTGAGGCTGACTGTGTTATTAATGTTGGCGTCAGTGGCCCAGGTGTGGTTAAACGCGCACTGGAAAAAGTAAAAGGCCAATCTTTTGATGTCGTTGCCGAAACGATTAAAAAAACCGCTTTTAAAATTACCCGCATGGGGCAACTTGTTGGTAAAGAAGCTTCTGAGCGTTTAGGCGTAAAATTTGGGATTGTTGATTTATCATTAGCGCCAACACCGGCTATTGGTGATTCTGTTGCTCATATCTTAGAAGAAATGGGACTGGAAGTTGTTGGTACACATGGCACTACAGCAGCACTCGCTATGCTTAATGATGCTGTTAAAAAAGGCGGTGTTATGGCTTGTGGTCATGTTGGTGGTTTAAGTGGTGCATTTATTCCGGTTTCTGAAGATGCTGGTATGATAGATGCAGTTAATAATGGCGCACTGAATTTAGAAAAACTCGAGGCGATGACGTGTGTTTGTTCGGTAGGACTTGATATGATTGCGATTCCGGGCGATACGCCTGCCGAAACTATTTCGGCAATCATTGCTGATGAGGCTGCAATTGGTGTTATCAACCATAAAACGACCGCTGTCAGAATTATTCCGGCTGTTGGGTTAAAGGTTGGCGATAATATCGAATTTGGTGGTTTACTTGGTCATGCTCCCGTTATGCCGGTTAATAAATATAGTTCATGCGATTTTATTAATCGTGGCGGCCGTATTCCTGCGCCAATTCACTCCTTCAAAAACTAAGCGATTATTTTGTGATGCCTTGTATATCGAAAAAGACAAGGTATCACATAACTTTCTGTCTATTATTTCCATCTGATAATCTAAAACGCGATTTTCTTGTTCTTTTTTTTATGGTTATCCCTATGACGAGCAATCACATGGATACTATTTGGTAACAAATCAATTAGCCTTATTTTTTCTTCTCTAAAATTAACTATATAAAAAATAAGTTGATTTAATTTAGGTGGTAACCAGTAAAGCCTGCGTTTGGCAATTTGCTTTCACAATATGGAGGATAAGATGGCAGATAAATCTAACTACCAACTATTTTTTGAAAATTTCATTGTGTTAGATGAACGCGTCGACAATGCCGATCAATTTTTTGATTTTACGTTTCCTATTTTAAAACTAGAAAGCTATGGGTAAGACTCCTTTTTACTCGCTATTAAGCAACGAGAATCGTTATATTCAACCGTACTACTGACTGAACCTATGTTGTGGCTATGCCACATACCGATATCGAATATGTAATTAAACCTTTTATTTTTTAGCCGGGTTAAAGCGCCGATTGAATGGTGTAAAATGGCAAATAATATCCGTTCAATTGCTCATCATAGGGAGAAAGATTTCTATTTTCAAATTGGTAAAAACAATGATGGCACTCTTGTAGAGAAGTTTTAGGAAATATATGCATTTAAGTATAAAAATAAAGTTAACTAATAAAACGGCTAATTTTACGTTCAATGCTTTCGTTTAGTGATAATGAATAATCAATTGTTTACAGACTCAAAAAGTTTATAATCAGCATAAAGGTATGGTTGTTAAACAAACAAATAGGATGGTGTATATGAAAAGATTTTTAATTATTATTACAGCATGCTTTGTATTAAACATATCATTTAATCAAGTATTAAGTGCACCTCAATCAGATAAAACTTTTATTCTTCGCTCCGATAAAGCATTGCCATCCATTCAAGTATCTGAGCAAAAAATTTTTTCAATGTGAATTTTAATAAAGTAAAAACAGATAAAACAGATAAAACAGAAAAAATACAGCAATCCAATGAAAGTCAGATCGTACTTTATAGTAATGATGTAGATAATGCTCGGATTTTTATTATGTATGAAGTTGTCAATAATGAACAAGATGCGATGACAGTTTTTTTAACGCAATTAAAACTACGAGATAATGAAAATCCGGAAATTAAATCTTACAAAAATGTGAAATATATTGAAGGTATTGATTCCAAAGTAAATGGGCGCTATATCTATACTCAACAATTTGACCAAGCAAAAGGCTTTGTTGTAATAAAGGCTTTAATGTATCATATTGATGCAAAAAATAGTGATTTTTACCAAACAATAAATCCAATTCAAACCACCAAGCTAATAGATGAATTAATCAAATTTTCTAAACCATAACAAAAAAGGGTAGCAAATCAGCAAGTAAGTAAAGTCGTAGTAAAATTTTATTATTTTATTGTGTTTTTACTTAGCTCATGAAGGAAACAAAATGAAAAAAGTTATAATCAGTTTTATATCAATATTATTGTTTGGTTGTGGGACCTTAGAAAGTAATTATCAACCTAGCAATTATGGTCCGATGTTAACGGTAATTAATCAAAAATTACCAACTTATGATTTACCCAAAAAATTAGATTTCCACAATAAAACCTATTATATATATAATCAAAGTCGTGATAGTGGTTCAGGTAATCCTAATGATAAGCGTGCAATTATGTACATGCAAGATCCTAAATCAGCAACCTATTATGAAGATTATTTCATCATTATGGATGATATTGTTGCCAATGCTCAAGATGCTCAAAAACTCTTTAAATTGCAAATCGCAATGCGTTCATCTGATCCGAAAGTCACTCAAGAAGGTAACGTTTATTATGCCGTAGGAACTGATGCAAAAAATGGTATAGGTTATTTAATTGTCAGTACTTATGATGAATCAACCCATCTGGCTCGTAATCGTTTTTATCTCATTCTACTTAATGAAAAAAATGACCATTTAGTAAAATATATGCAAACCCATACTAAACAAATGGTACAAGAGATATTGAAATTAGGACGTAAATAGTTAATTTACCAGTCTAATACTGATAACATCAATGACAAGAATAGCAGCGTTAGTTGCGTTAATCGTTATGCACTGCTAGTATTGCAAAATTTCGATATAACAATGGTGATTATGCGTAACACATTTTCTGATAGTTACTTTCAACGTTTTAGCGGAATTGCGCGGTTATATGGTGAATCTGCATTGGCTTCTTTTGCTCGTGCCCATATCTGTGTGATAGGCATAGGTGGGGTTGGTTCTTGGGTAGCTGAATCACTAGCGCGTAGTGGTGTGGGTCAAATTACATTGATTGATATGGATGATGTTTGTGTCACCAATACCAATCGTCAAATTCATGCCTTAACAACAACTATCGGCAAAGCCAAAACAGCGGTTATGGCTGATAGAATTTTGCAGATCAATCCTGAATGCATTGTTAACGAGATCGATGATTTTATTAATGTTGATAATGTTAGCGACTATTTAGGCAGCAAACAGTTACCACGTTATGATTATATCATTGATGCAATTGATAGTGTCCGTGATAAAGCTGCGGTATTGGCATATTGTAAACGGCAGAAGTTAAAGGTGATCACGATTGGTGGGGCTGGCGGTCAAAAAGATCCTACCCAAATTAGGATCGTTGATTTAGCCAAAACGATTCAAGATCCATTAGCGGCTAAGTTACGCGAACGCTTAAAAAACGATTATAAACTCAATAAAGACAGTAAAGGTAAATATTCAATTCCTTGCGTTTTCTCAACCGAACAACTCACTTATCCAGCTAAAAATGGTCAAATTTGCTTTACCAAAAGTGATGCCGACGGCGCGAAAAAAATGGATTGTGCATCGGGTTTTGGGGCAATTACAACCGTTACAGCAACCTTTGGTTTTGTTGCAGTTAGTTATGTGTTAAATAAATTGTCTAAAATATAACGATACACCCCTCTATATTATTAATATTAAACATTAATTGTTAACTCATGACCATTTTTGTCTAAAAATGGTTTTTTATCAAAAAAATAACCGATATTTGTTGTTATTTATTCTGTTAATCACTTTCATTTTGTCTGCTATATTTATTTTTTGTGCAATATTATTGTATAAAGTAAAAAACTGATTTAGGATAACGACAATTTCGTTTAGTTGTTATGCTGAAGCATTTAAAATTCAAGGAAGAAGCCAAACGATCCAGATTTATTTTTTTAATTTCAAGGAGAAATCTATGGCAGTAACCAACATGAATGAGTTAAATGAGTTAATGGCCCGTGTTAAAAAAGCACAGGAAACTTATTCAACTTATACTCAAGAGCAAGTCGACAAAATCTTCGTCGCAGCCGCGACAGCAGCTGCAGCAGCTAGAATCCCACTAGCCCAACAAGCTGTAGAAGAATCAGGCATGGGAATAGTAGAAGACAAAGTCATTAAAAATTTATTTGCTGCTGAGTACATTCTAAATAAATACCGACATGATAAAACATGTGGTGTTGTTGCAGAAAATGAACCATACGGAACAATAACCTTAGCTGAACCTTTAGGTATTATTTGTGGTATCGTTCCAACAACCAACCCTACTTCTACCGCAATTTTCAAATCTTTAATCAGCTTAAAAACTCGTAACGCCATTGTTTTTTCTCCACATCCTAGAGCTAAAAAATCAACTATTGAAGCTGCTCGAATCGTCTTAAATGCTGCAATTAAAGCTGGTGCACCGAAAGATATTATTGGCTGGATTGATGAACCTTCTATTGAATTATCGAATGCATTAATGCATCACGATGATGTTGCTGCTATTTTGGCAACCGGTGGTCCAGGTATGGTTAAAGCGGCTTACAGCTCAGGTAAACCAGCACTAGGTGTTGGGGCAGGTAATACGCCTGTTATTATTGATGAAACGGCTGATTTAAAACGTGCTGTTGCCTCTGTACTTATGTCTAAAACGTTTGATAACGGCATGATCTGTGCATCTGAACAAGCGATTGTTGTTGTTGATTCTGTGTACGATGAAGTTAAACGTTTATTAACACAATATGGTGCATATGTTTTAAATGCTAAAGAAACTAAAGCCGTTCAAGGCATTATTTTAAATGATAAGGGTGCTTTAAATGCTAACATTGTTGGTCAACCAGCAACCAAGATTGCTGAAATGGCTGGCTTTAAAGCCCCGGCAGGTGCAAAAGTCCTTGTCGGTGAAGTGACTAAAGTTGATTTGTCAGAACCTTTTGCGCATGAAAAACTTTCACCAACATTGGCTATGTTCAAAGCAAAAGATTTTAATGAAGCTGTCGAAAAAGCCGAAAAATTAGTTGAAATGGGTGGTATGGGTCATACCTCTGTTCTTTATACTGATCAAGATAGTAATCGTGAGCGAATTGCTTATTTTGGCAGCAAAATGAAAACGTGTCGTATCTTAATTAACCAACCAGCTGCACATGGTGGTATTGGTGATTTATATAACTTTGATTTAGCGCCATCTTTAACATTGGGTTGTGGTTCTTGGGGTGGTAACTCGGTATCTGAAAATGTTGGACCGAAACACTTACTTAACAAGAAAACCATCGCTAAGAGAGCAGAAAATATGTTATGGCATAAATTACCAAGTTCTATCTATTTTAAACGTGGCTCACTACCTGTTGCTTTAAATGAAATAATTGAGCAAGGAGCAAAACGCGTCTTTTTAGTTACTGATAAATTTTTATTTAATAACGGTTATTCAAAGCAAATTACTGATCAATTAGAAGCACAAGGCGTAATTTGCGAAACCTTCTTTGATGTTGAAGCTGATCCAACCTTAAGTATTGTTCGTAAAGGAACACAATCAATGACAGACTTCCAACCCGATACTGTTATTGCTTTGGGTGGTGGTTCGCCAATGGATGCGGCTAAAATCATGTGGGTACTTTATGAACACCCAGAAACAAAATTTGATGAATTAGCGTTGCGTTTTATGGATATTCGTAAACGTACTTGTCACTTCCCTAACATGGGTAAAAAAGCTAAATTAATCTGTGTAGCAACTACATCGGGTACCGGTTCTGAAGTAACACCATTTGCCGTGGTAACAGATGATGCAACTGGTCAAAAATATCCATTAGCCGATTATGCCATTACGCCTAACATGGCAATTGTTGATGCTAATTTAGTAATGAATATGCCAAAATCACTTTGTGCTGCGGGTGGTTATGATGCAGTAACTCATGCTTTAGAAGCTTATGTGTCTATCATGGCAAGTGAGTTTTCTGATGGTCAAGCATTACAAGCATTAAGTTTGTTAAAAACTTATTTACCTGCAAGTTATAAAGATGGTGCGAAAAACCCTGTTGCGCGTGAAAAAGTGCATAGTGCGGCAACATTAGCGGGTGTCGCTTTTGCTCAAGCATTTTTAGGTGTTTGTCACTCAATGGCGCATAAAATTGGCGCTGCTTTCCATATTCCTCATGGTTTTGCTAATGCAATGCTTATTAGTAATGTAGTGCGATTTAATGCAACCGATAAACCAACTAAACAAGGTACGTTTAGCCAATACGGTTATCCTAAAGCGATAAGTCGTTATGCAGAAATTGCCGACCATTTAGGATTAACATCCGCAAGTGATAAAGATGAGAAGAAAGTTGAAAAACTGATCGCTTGGCTAGATCAACTTAGAATAGAGCTTGATATACCGTTTTCTATTAAAGAATTTGGTGTAGATGAAAAAGCATTTTTAGCGCAAGTTGATCAACTTGCTGTGGATGCCTTTGATGATCAATGTACTGGAGCAAACCCGCGTTATCCTTTAATTGCTGAATTAAAACAAATTCTACTTGATACTTATTATGGACGTCCATATCAAGATAAAGGTGACATCAGCGAGGATGTTGCAATGCATACTGCCGCTAAAGGTGTAGCAGTTGAATCAAAGAAAAAAGTCGCTAAGAAGAAATAATTTAAAATATTATTTTTGATTAAATAAAAACCTGAAATAGCTTAAATTTCAGGTTTTTTTTATGTTTTTGATTTTTTTTTAAGCAAACAAAATAAAATTTGATTTTTTTGCTTGCAAGCTTAAATGTTCTAGTCCATAATGCGCAGCACTTAGGCCGGCTTAGCTCAGTAGGTAGAGCAACTGACTTGTAATCAGTAGGTCGCCAGTTCGATTCCGGCAGCCGGCACCATTTTCCTAAGTAAACAAAATTATAAAGATTCGGGGTGGGGTTCCCGAGCGGCCAAAGGGAGCAGACTGTAAATCTGCCGTGTCACACTTCGAAGGTTCGAATCCTTCCCCCACCACCACATATCTAATATTAGCAATAGCTAATTGAAGCATTTAGGTAGCCGAGTTTGAACATGCGGGCATCGTATAATGGCTATTACCTCAGCCTTCCAAGCTGATGATGCGGGTTCGATTCCCGCTGCCCGCTCCAATTGCTGATATAGCTCAGTTGGTAGAGCGCACCCTTGGTAAGGGTGAGGTCGGCAGTTCAAATCTGCCTATCAGCACCATTCTTGTTAATCTCCTAAACTTCTAAAAATATCGAATTTGACTGCTTTAAAGCTTGTCACTCGATGGCTTTATCTGTTATCATTCAGAGCTAATTTTAAGTTAGTATTATATTGATATTAAATATGATACTTGGTTAATGTGGTGATTCACCACCGATTTGTATTACATTTGAGGGACGATAAATGTCTAAAGAAAAATTTGAACGTACAAAACCCCACGTTAACGTTGGTACAATCGGCCACGTTGACCATGGTAAAACAACTTTAA